>CAMGGA010000016.1 GCA_946055515.1 uncultured Bacteroidales bacterium | reverse complement strand
CCATTTCCATGTTGCGGGCGATGTGCGCATTCTTGAACTCAGGAACGTGCGAGAGACTGGCGTCGCCGTAGTAATACTCGTGGCTTTCGATGTTGGCCTCGTCCTCGAGGTAGATGCCGTACTTGTCGCAGAGGTAGTACCAGTAGGGCGCGTCGGGGTAGTGGCAGTTGCGCACATGGTTGATGTTGCCCTGCTTCATGAGGAAGACCTCGTGCTCCATCTGTTTGCGCGTCACATAGTGTCCCGTGGCCGGGTTGTTCTCGTGGCGGTTCACGCCCTTCATCTTGATGGGTTTGCCGTTGAGGTAATAGTAGCGGCCCGCAAGTCCGAACTCGTCCTTGTCGGCGGGCGTCTGCTTGATCTCCACTTCGCGGAAGCCCACGTAGGTAGAGAACGTTTCGACCGTCTTGCCCTTCTTGTCCTTCAGTTCACCCACGAGCGTGTAGCGGTAGGGAGCTTCGGCGCTCCAGGGCTTCACCTTGTTGCCCGCAGAGAGCACCACGTTCGCCTCGATTTCGCCGTTCTTGCCGATTTCGCTCACGGGAGCCACGGCCGTCACGCCGGGCACGAGCTTATTCTCGTCGGTGTAGAGTTTGTTCTCATAGAGCGAATAGACGATGCTGTAGCCCTTGGCCACCTTGTTCGTGAGGTTGCTCACCTGCGCCGAAATGTGGAGAGAAGCCTGCGTGTAAGTGTCGTCGTAGTCGGGGATGGCTTTTACGTCGCGCACCTGCACCTTGGGCTTCGCCGTGAGGGATACACTGCGGAAGATACCCGGCAGGCGGAACATGTCCTGGGCTTCGAGGAAGGAACCATCGCTGTTGCGGTACACCTCAACGGCCACCAGGTTTTCGCCTTTCTTATTTAAATAAGGGGTGATGTCAAACTGTGCCAGGTTGCGCGAGTTCTTGGAGAAGCCCACATACTGTCCGTTCACATAGAGGTAGAAGAAAGAGTCCACGCCGTCGAAGTTGAGATACACCTCCTTGCCTTCCCAGTCGGCGGGGATGTCGAAAGTGCGGCGGTACGAGCCCACTTCGTTGCGGTCCTTGTAGGTGAGCCAGTTCTGGGGCGGGGTGCGCATCACGCCGCCTTTCCAGTCGCCCACCTTCACTTCGTGCTGGAAGATGACCTTCTGGTTCACATAGAGAGGGAAGCCATACTTGTACGTGCCGTTGGGCTGGAGACCCGTCATGTTCCAGTTCATGGGCACCTGCACTTTGTCCCATGCCGAAGCGTCGAAGTCCGTTTTGAAGAAATCCTTGGGGCGTTCATCAGGGTTAGAAGCCCAGTGGAATTGCCATTCTCCGTCGAGCGACTTCCAGAGGCTGCTGTGTTCGGGCAATACCTTGCGTGCCTGTTCCACGCTGTTGAAGGAGAAGAACCAGGCGTGCGGTTGTTGCTTGTTGTAGGCAATGGAGTCCGGGCTTTGCCATTCCCATCCCGTCGGCTGCGCCATTTGCCCGTAGTAGAAGCCGCCGAGGGGCGGAATGCCGGCAAACGAAGGAAGCGCGAGCAGACTTGCCAAAAGGGTCATCGATGTCTTTCGCATAGATTTTGGTATTTAATGAGTGTTATGTTTTTCGGCTTAAGGTAAAGCTAAAAATAAGCTTTTGGGCAAAGGTAGTGCTTGGGAGCAGAATGGCAAAGCGAATAGAGAAAAAGATTTAGCAAACCCAAGATAGGGGAAGGCAAAGATAGGGGAAGGCAAAGCGTGGTTGGGGTAGGGGGAGTGCGGTGGGGAATTCGGCGCTCCAGTCGTAATAAGTCTCCTGAAATTCCTGAAATTCTCCACTTTCCGCGAAGAAACGGGGTCTGGGCCTTGGTGGCTTCAGTATATTCTCCTAATTTTGCAGCCGAAATCGACAGAGGACAGATTTGGCTGCTTGCAACCTCTCAAAAATAATGCTAAAACCGGCTGCGTGCGCAGGGATTTCCTGCTGCAGCGAGCCGGGCTGCATCAGCGACACCCAAAAGCCGAATCCCACTCTGCCTGTTTTCTGCCGCCAAGGCGAAAGCAGGCTTAATTTTTATTTCTTCATCATTCAAAAATTATGGGATACTTATTCACATCCGAATCCGTTTCGGAAGGCCATCCCGACAAGGTGGCCGACCAAATCTCCGACGCAGTACTCGACCAGTTCCTCGCCTACGACCCCAACTCCAAGGTTGCCTGTGAAACCCTCGTCACCACGGGGCAGGTAGTTGTTGCGGGCGAAGTGAAGTCCGAGGCATACGTAGACCTGCAGGACGTGGTGCGCCGCACCATAGCCCGCATCGGTTACACCAAGTCCGACTACAAGTTCGAGGCCGAGAGCTGCGGCATCTTCAGCGCCATCCACGAGCAAAGCGGCGACATCAACCGCGGCGTGGACCGCAAGGACACGTCCGACCCCATGGCCCAGGGAGCCGGAGACCAAGGCATGATGTTCGGCTACGCCAACAACGAGACCGACACCTTCATGCCCCTGCCCCTCGCCCTGGCCCACGAAATCGTGAAGGTGCTGGCCGATATCCGCCGCGAAGGCAAGGAGATGACTTACCTCCGTCCCGACTCCAAGAGCCAGGTGACCGTCGAATACGACGACAACCACGTGGCCCGCCGCATCGACACCATCGTCGTCAGCACCCAGCACGACGAGTTCATCACGGCCGAAGAAGCAGGCTCACAGGACGAGGCCGACCGCCTCATGCTCGCTCAAATCCGCAAGGACGTCGAGGAAATCCTCATTCCGCGCCTGCTGCGCGAGAAGGTCAATACCCCCGAAATCCTCCGCCTCTTCGAGCAGGGCGGCATCAAGTATTTCGTCAACCCCACGGGCAAGTTCGTCATCGGTGGCCCCCACGGCGACACGGGCCTCACGGGCCGCAAGATCATCGTCGATACCTACGGCGGCATGGGTGCCCACGGCGGCGGCGCCTTCTCGGGCAAAGACCCCTCGAAGGTAGACCGTTCGGCAGCCTACGCAGCGCGCCACATCGCCAAGAACATGGTGGCCGCAGGCGTGGCCGACGAAATGCTCGTGCAGCTCAGCTATGCCATCGGCGTGGCCCAGCCGCTCTCCGTCTTCGTGAACACCTACGGCCGCAGCCATGTGGCGCTGAGCGATGGCGAAATCGCCGAACGCATCCTGCGTCTCTTCGACCTCCGCCCCGCAGCCATCGAGCGTGACCTGGAGTTGCGCCACCCCATCTACGAAGAGACCGCCCGCTATGGCCACATGGGCCGCCAGCCCCGCACCGTGGTGAAGACATTCCACAGCATGGGCATGCCCGACAAGAAAGTCAGCGTCGAACTCTTCACCTGGGAAAAGCTCAACAAAGTAGACATGATCCGGAAGGAGTTCGGTCTCGCATAGTCCTCCTTTCCCCATCCTTCATTTCTCCCGCAAAATGACCATTACCGTCTATGCCGCGTCCAGCGGCCAGGCACCCGCCCCCTTCGTCGAGGCAGCGCGCCAGCTCGGCCAGCAGATGGCCGCAGCGGGCCACGTCCTCGTCAATGGGGCCGGGCGCACGGGATTGATGGCAGCCACGGCCAATGCCTGCCTCGAGGCAGGCGGACAGGCCATCGGCGTCATACCCCAGTTCATGATAGACCAGGGCTGGCAGCACCAGGGGATGACCCGTCTCATCGTCACCCCCGACATGCACAGCCGCAAGCAGCGCATGGCCTCCGAGAGCGATGCCTGTATCGCCCTGCCCGGAGGCGTAGGCACCCTTGAAGAACTTCTCGAAATTATCACCTGGAAACAGCTTGGCCTCTACCTCAAACCCATCGTGGTGCTCAACACCGAAGGCTACTTCAATCCCCTTCTCGCCCAGCTCCAGAGCGCCCTCGACCAGCGCTTCATGCGTCCTGCCCACGCCACGATATGGCGCGTAGCCGCTACGCCTGCTGAGGCCATCCACTTGGCTGAAACCACGCCCTTGTGGGACGCCTCTGTGCGCAAGTTCGCCGCCCTGTAATCCCACCCACCCTTCCCATCCCCTTCACCGATGCCCATCCCCCCGTCCCCCTCCGCTGCCCTTCCCGACAGCCTGGCCATCTCCCCCGACAGCCTTGCTCCCGCCGAAGAGACTTTTGAACTCCTTTCTGCGGGGCAGCCGTGTGGAGTCAGTGCCGAGGCCGTGTTGCCCGACCTTTGGGCCGATGGTCTGCTGCCCCTTCGGCCCAGCCTTCTGCTCCAGGAGATAGACAGCCTCATGGGCGTACCCGTTCCCACCGCGGCCGCCATCCCCGAGGGCATTGCGGGCGACCCCGTGCCCTATCAGTTCATGAACGACAACTTTGTGGCCGCAGCCCTCCTGGTCAGCTTCGTGCTGGTGGCGTGGGTCATTTCCCGTTCGCGCCATTTCTTGAAGGACCAGCTGAAAAACTTCTTCCGGAGCCCCATGTCCTCTCAGACCATAGCCGAACGCACCGAAGACGAACTCTCAGGGCAATTCTTCCTCGTCTTCCAGACCTGCTTCGTGCTGGGCATCCTGTTCGTGGACCATGTCCAGGAGTGCGTGCCCCAGCTCTTCGAGGCCGTCACCCCCCACCTCCTGTTGGCGGTGGGCGTGGCGCTCAGCGTGGTCTACTACATGGTAAAAATATCCCTCTACAGTTTCATCAACACCGTCTTCTTCACCCGCCAGCAAACCCAAGCCTGGCAGCGCGTCTACCTCCTCAGCGTGCTCCTTCTTGGGCTCATCCTGCTGCCCCTGGCCTTGCTTGTCGTCTACTTCAATCTTTCCTATTCCACGCTGCTTTTGCTCTTTTTTTGTACACTTGGAATAAACAAAATACTACTATTATATAAGTGCGCGCGCATATTTTTCAAATCGCCCTTGGGCTTGGTTCATCTTTTTTTGTACTTTTGTGCGCTTGAAATCGTGCCGCAGTTTCTTTTGCTGCGCGCCCTGGTTGTAGCGAGCGCCCTGCTCAAGCCCGAAGTCCCCTTCTGAGCCCGGGCGGCGTTCCCTGTGAAAAGGGCCCTTTCCCTTCCCAAACACAAGTCTAAACAAAACCTATTGTTAAACCCCAAGGCGGGCCGCCGCCTCAAATAATGCCGGAGCCACCAAGTAGTAATGATCAAGAAGATACTTGTTTCGCAGCCGAAACCCACATCCGAAAAATCACCCTACTTCGAGATTGAAGCCAAGTACAATGTCGAGTTCACCTTCCATCCCTTCATCAAAATCGAAGGGCTCTCTCCCAGGGAATTTCGTGCCCAGAAAATCCAAGTCCTCGACCACTCGGCCATTGTCTTCAATTCGCGCCACGCCATCGACTATTTCTTTACCCTCTGTAAGGAAATGCGCATTGCCCTCCCCGAGGACATGAAATACTTCAGTATCTCCGAAACCGTGGCCCGCTATATCCAGAAATACGTCCAGTACCGCAAGCGTAAGGTCTTCGTGGGCGACACAGGGAAAATCACCGAGCTCGTGACCATCATGGCCAAGCACAAAAACGAGAAGTACCTCGTGCCCCTCTCCGACGTGCACAACGATGACCTGGCCCAGATGCTCGATGCCAAGAAGCTCAAGCACCAAGAGTGCGTCATGTACCGCACCGTGAGCAACCCCTATCCCGCCGACCAGCCCTTCGACTACGACATGGTAGTCCTCTTCACTCCCGCCGGCGTCGAGTCCCTGCTGAAGAACTTCCCCGATTTCCAACAGGGTAACACCCGCCTGGCCTGCTTCGGCCCCGCCACGCTCAAGGCCATTGAAGAAGCCGGTCTGCGCTGCGATCTCTCCGCACCCACCGAGCAGGCACGCTCCATGACCGCTGCCATCGAAATGTATCTCGAGGCCGAAAAAGCCTGAGATAGTCAGTGTCAGCGGCCATCCCCTCTGCCACAGCGTCGAGCAGCGTGCGTACAGCACACACCGAGGGCCGCGTGCCCCACAGCACCATAGCCCGAGGTTCGCCTCGGGCCTTTTTCTTTTTTGGGAAAATGCTTTCCGCGCGCGCCTCCCGCTTCACCCCATTTCCCTTGAAGTTCTCTTCACTCATGAAAACCTTCACCTTCCCCAAAGCCGAACACCTCTGCCTGCGCAGCGACATCGAAGCCCTGTTCGGTCCCGGCAGTACCTCCCAGACCGTCTATCCCCTTCGCGCCACCTTCCGCCTCGTTCCCTACGGCGGCAGCGGGCCGCGCGTCAAGGTGCTGCTCAGCGTATCGAAGCGCCGTCTCCGCCACGCCGTCGACCGTAACCTCGCCAAGCGCCAGCTCCGCGAAGCCTATCGCCTCCGCAAGCACCTCCTCTTGCCCGTCCTCCCCGATGGCTACGCCCTCCACGTAGCCTTCATCTGGCTCCACCAGCGCACAGTACCCCAGGCACAGGTCCATGCCCGCATGCACACCCTGCTGCTCCACATTGCCGAGCGCATCGCAAAGTCACAGTCCACCTCCCCCCAGTCCTAAGGTCATGGTACGCCTGCTTATCCTCCCCATCCGTTTCTATCAGCGGTTCATCTCCCCGCTCTTTCCCCCCGTGTGCCGCTACACCCCCACCTGTTCCGCCTATGCCATCGAGGCATTGCAGAAACATGGGGTTGTCAAGGGCCTTTGGCTCGCCCTTCGCCGCATCTCCCGTTGCCATCCCTGGGGCGGCAGCGGCTACGACCCCGTACCGTAGGTCAGATGCTGATTTTGAAAAACCATTTAACCGCCCATCGTCCGCAACAACCCCGAGGAGCTGTTGCGGACGATTTCTTTAGTTTTCCGCGTAGGACAGGAAATAATTTTCTGGTAGTCCTGCTTCTGCAACCCTGGCTACAGGGTTGTCAGTTCCACCACATGGCTCTGTCCGGCATCGCTGCTGAACACCTCCAGGCCCACTTTCATCAGGTAGTCGCCGCTGAAGCTTTTACCATGCGCTTTCAGCGAGGGCTGTGTGCCGGGCATCAGGTTGATTTCCTCCACGCGGTAAGTGCGGTTCGGGTCGAGGCCCTGCAGTTTCACGCGTTGCAGTTTTTCCCGGAAGCGCGGGTGGATATCATAGGCAAAGAGCACGGCCTTTGCTTTGTCTTCGCTCACATAGTTAAGTGCCATGTGGTTGCTCTCGTAGGGCGAAACGAGGCGGTACTGCGTACCGTCAAGAATAACCTTTTGCAGGCGTTTCCAGTTAGCTACGGCCAGTTTACAGAAATCCAGTTCGTTCGCCGTGAGGTCCTGCAGACCGATGTCGAAGCCCAACTTGCACATCGAAGCCACGTCGGTGCGGAACTTCACCGAGGAGTTCTTGTTCCAGCTCGTCACGTGGGCACACATTGCCTTGGCAGGGAAGAACTGCGAGAAACCCCATTGGATGTAAAGGCGTTCGAAGGGATCCGTATTGTCGCTGCACCAGAATTCGGTGAAATACTTCAGTGCCTCGTAGTCGCAGCGGGCACCGCCGCCCGAGCAAAGCATCATAGGCACCTGCGGATAATTCTCCTTCACGCGGCGCATCACGTTGTACACGCCCCGCACGTGGTCGATATAGAGCTGGCTCTGCTTCGTTTTGAGGTAAGGCGAGTAAGCGTTGGTGATGGGGCTGTTGCAGTCCCACTTGAAGAAAGCCACCTCGGGGTTCTCCTTCATGATTTTCTCCACCACGCCGTAGACATAGTCCTGCACCTGCGGGTTGCTCAGGTCGAGCACGAGCTGGTTGCGGTAGTAGTAGGTCGTACGGTTGGGCAACTTGATGGCCCAGTCGGGATGTTTCTCGAAGAGTTCGCTTTTGGGGTTCACCATTTCGGGTTCAATCCAGATGCCGAACTTCACGCCAGCCTCCTTGGCAGCCTTGACCAGTGCCGGTACACCTTCGGGCAGTTTCGAGCGTGTAGCCTCCCAGTCGCCCAGACCGGCGTGGTCGTCCTTGCGCGGATGCTTGTTGCCGAACCATCCGTCGTCGAGCAGGAACATGTCCACGCCGAGGTCCTTGGCGTCCTTCATCAGGTCGGCCAGGATTTGCTGGTTAAAGTCGAAGCCCGTGTTTTCCCAGTTGTTCAGCAGTGTCAGCCGGTTGCCCTGGCCGTCCTTGAGGCTGTAGCGGAGGGCCCATTCGTGGAGGTTGCGGCTTCCTTGTGAGGCACCCTCTTGGCTCAGCGTAAAGATAAATTCGGGTGTCGTGAAGGTCCGTCCGGGTTCGAGTTCATAGTTCGAGGCGTAGGGGTTGATGCCGGGGATTACGCGCAGGTTGCCCACGTTGTCCACCTCGAAGGTGAAGCGGAAGTTGCCCGTCCAGCCCAGCGTGCCCATGAGCACTTCGCCCTGGTGTTCGGCCACGGGCTGGTCCAAGCCCACTTCGAAGAAGGGGTGCGTCTGCATGGCCGCGCGGCTGCCGAGGGTCGTGTCGATGACCTTCTTGCCGAACTGCAGCTGCTGGCTGCTCATCTGCGCCTCGCGTGCCCAGTCGCTGCTGAACTCCGTGAGGTAGTAAGCGTTGCGGTTGAAGTAGATCATGGCCGAGCTGTAGGCCGAGAGCACCACGGGGCGCTTTTCGTGGTGAACGATTTCGGTCCACGTCTTGATGACGTTTTCTTTCGCGTAGGCCACATAGTGGAGCACCACCTCGAGCGGGTATTGGTTGTCGCGCAGCTGCACTGCCGTGTGCACCCCGCCGGCCACCGCTTCCGTCCGGTGCGAAACGTAGAAGAGCTGCGTTGAAGGGTTGCCGTCGTTGTGGAGCACGGTGAGCGCGGGTTCGAAGTAGTCCTCGCCGCCACCGCCCGCATAGGCTTCCCATCCGCGGCGGGAGACGCTGCCGTCGGAGCCGGCGTGGACGTACCATTCAAAATTCTGAAGGTCCGCTTCGTGAACCAGTTTGGGACCGAGATAAGTTTGGTAGAGCCGGCCGTTGTCGCCCACTTGCAGGAGCAGGTCAGTCTGTTCCGTACCGATGCGGATTACTTTCTTCTTGTTGTCCGCCTGTGCCCCGGCAAAGACGAGGAGCGTGAGAAGGAATAGCAAAGTCTTTTTCATGACAATAATTGATTTAGGTTAGAATTTGATGCTTGCGCTGAGTTCGAAGGTGAAGGGGCGGAGGTAGTTGCCGCTCATCGTGTAGTTGTTGTATTTGGCGGCCTCTTCCTTGCCGAGCAGTTCCGTACCGTTAATGGTGCCGCTGGCTCCCTTCTGGTTCAGGAAGTTCACGACCGAAGCGCCGAGCGTGAGGTGCTTGTTCACCGTCCAGTTCACGCCGCCGAAGGTTTCCCAGCGTCCCTTGAAGTAGAGAGCGTCCGTGAGGTTCGCGTAGGTCTTGCCGAAGTAGCGGAAGCTCAGCCAGAGTTTCAGGTCCGGCGTGATTTGGTAGCTCGGGTCGATTTCGGCCAGGATTTGCGGAATTTCCTTCACGATATTGCCGTTCGCGTTCAGGTCGGGCACCCCTTCGAAGGGCGATTTGATGAAGTAGTTGTCGTAAGTCGGTTTCTGGTACGTGAAGAGCGCGTGGAGGTGGAAGCCCTTGAAGGGGTCGATTTCGGCCGAAGTGGTCCAGCCCAAGGTCTGGATGTTGTAGATGAGCAGGGTGGTTTTCGACTGCGTCGTCCCCGGCTTCGTCACGTTCTGTTGGTCAATGTTGTTCGTCTTGGAGATATACGTGATCATGGAGGTCACGTCGATCCAGTCGTTCTTGAAGAACACGCCGCCGCGCAGGAGCGGGATGCTCACCCGTTTGTATTGCGCTTCAGTAGGTCCTGTGCCCGCATAGTCGCTGATTTTGGGAAAACGCGTGGCCACGGTAGCGTCGGCGGTCAGTCCGAACTGGCGGGTCAGGTTATACGTGGCCTGCACGGTAGCCGCATAGTTGAGCTTGTCCTTCACCACGCGGTGCGGTGCGATGGTCACCGTCTGCGTGTTGCCTTCGCTGTCGGTATAGGTGTGCGTGTCGCCGATGTGGAAGCCCGCGTAGCGTGCGAACGGGATTTGGTCCGCACTCATCCGGTAGTACTCGAGGCGTCCGCCGTAGAGCAGCCGGAACTTCGGGCTCACCTGCCAGTTGTCTGTGAAGTAGAGGGCCAGCTTGTTCTCGTAGCCCTTCGTGTATTCCGGGCTCAGCTCGTTGAAGCCGCGGTATTTGGTGCTTCCCGTGCCCTCCGTGCGGGTCAGTATTTCGGGCGTTTCCGTGGCGGTGGCCGTCCATTGGAAGGAAGAGGAGTGGTAGTCGAGGTGGTAGAACCACTCGTTCAGTCCGAGGCGCATTCCGTGATTGCCCAGCTGCCTTTTGAGTTCAGTAGTGAGGAGTGCATTCTGCACCTTGCCGAAATGAAGCCAGGTGCGGCGGCCCTCCACGAGTCCTTCGTAGGTCGTTCCGTCCTCCCGCAGGAGATTGTCTGCAGCCGTGACCCGAGTGATGGTGCTGCCGCCAAAGTCCACGTAGTTGGCTTCGGGGGCGTTCATGTACTTGGCATTGACAGACCATTCCGTGCCGTTGTCGAAGCGGTAGTCGTAGAGCAGGGCCAGCTCGTGGCTCTTGTTGCCCGTAAAGTCGCCGAAGCGTCCTGTCTTCATCCGTCCGTCGAGGATATCCATGTAGGTAAATCTCCCTCCTGCCGGTGCGTAGCTCGACGTGCCCAGCTTGAAGCCGGGCAGCTCCTTCACGCTGCCGTCGCCCACATAGATGAAGGGAGCCGCATTGACCATCGAGCCGAGAGCCTGGCTCTTGGCAAATTTGTACTTCAGCGTCAGTTTACCCTTGCGGAAGAGTCGGGTCAGTCCTGCGTGGTAGAGCTGTGTGCGGTCGCTGTAGTCGGTAAACTGCGGGTCGAAGCTGCCGGGGTCGAAGTTCTGGTACATGCTCGCAGTGTACAGCCACTTGTCTCCGATGCCGCCCGAAACGTTCAGGTCGAAGTTTTGCCAGCCGAAGTGGTTGGTCTTGTAGTTCAGCGCGCCGCGGAAGTCTTTTTGTCCCAGTTTGGAGAAAGAACTGACCGAATAGGCCACGTTGCCCGTGAGGATGGCCGACTCCGAAGGTGTCATCAGGCCGACTTCGCCCAAGCTCGCATCACTGCGCCAGTGGGCCGACAGCTTGTGTACCGATGAAGAGTAGACCGCGGGCAGCCCGTTTTCGTAGACATTCACGTCTTCCGAGGGCAAACCAATCTGTATTTCGCGTGGTTTGTTCGCGTCTGAGGCGTTGAGCATCACGTTGCGCTCTTGGCCTTTTCCCTTTTTCGTGAGCGTGTCGCTCGGTGCTACGTGAGCGGGCGTGATGGCCCAGGCTCCCAAAGCCACCATGGTACCGATGGCCGTAAGCATGAATTGTTTTTGACACATAGTGGATGGTATTAAATTTCGACGGCAAATCTACAGCCTCGCCCCTCCCCTTGTCAAGAGGCGGTAGGCGGCGGGTAGACAGCAAGTAGACGGTCTGAAATGGGAAAATATTGGAACACAGACTAAAATATGCTGTTCAAGTAGGTGTTTTGGTAGAAATATTGGTTACCTTTACCCCCGCTTAAAATCTACTTCCATGGTTCGCCCCCTTTCCGTTCTCCTCCTTTTGTGGGCCTTGGGCAGCCTGTCCTTGAAGGCCCAGCCACATTCCGAAGTGCGCAAACAGCTCGAAATCGCCCTTGAACGCCGCTCCCAGTTCAGCCAGCAGAAAGAGCAGCGCATCGACAGTCTGAAGGCACAGCTTTCCGACCGCATACCTGCAGAGCGGCAGTTCGACCTCTGCGTCGCTGTCTACCGTGAGTACTACACCTACCGCTTCGACTCTGCCATGCACTACGTAGACCGCATTGCCCTCCTTGCCGAGCAAGAAGAAAGGGAGGCGTGGAAGTCGCAGGCCGCCATCTGTCGCGCCTACCTCCTCGCCACGGGCGGCTACTTCAGTGAGGCCGAACTCACGTTGAGCGAAGTGCCGCGCCACAGTCTTCCTGCCGAACAGCTTGTAGGGTATTATGCCGCCTTCGAGTGGGTGTACAGCATGTGGGCTGAATATTCCGACGACAGTGTCTACGCTCCAGCATATTATAAAAAGGAAATGGCCTATCAGGACTCCCTCATCCAGACGCTGTCCCCCGAGTCGCCCTATCGCGCCTACTGGCAGGCCGAGAGCTGCTACCGGCAGGGACGATATGCCGAAGCTGAAACACTCTACCGCAAGGTGTTGGAAGGGCTGCCCGTCAATGTCCGGCTTTACGCCATGTGTACCTATGGCATAGCCATGGTGAGCGAGCGTTTCAAACGGTGGGAGGAATATGAACGCTACCTCATGCTGGCCGCCATTTCCGACCAATCGTGCCCGCTCAAGGAGAACCTTGCCCTGCAGCAGCTCGCCTTCTTCATCTATCATCACCACAACGATGAAACGGCCCGGGCCAACCGCTACCTCAACATTGCGCTCGAAGATGCCGCCTTCTACAACAACCGTCTGCGCCTGCTGGAAATTTCGCGCAAGTTCCCCGACATCACCCTCTCCTACCAGCAAGAGAACGAACGGCAAAACAGCCACCTGCGCTGGGCCCTGCTTTTTATCAGCCTGCTCCTTCTGGCCCTGGTCGCGGCGGTCGTGCTGATTGTACGCCAAATCCGTCTCGTGCGCGCAGCCCGCGCAGCCTCGCAGAGCCAGAACGAGCGGCTCCACACCCTCAACAATGCCCTCTCCGACATCAACCTGCTCCGTGAACGCTACATCACGCTTTTCATGGATCTCTGCGCTGCCTACATCGCCAAATTCCGGCAATTCCAGACCCTCGTCGGTCGCAAGGTGAAGGCCGGACAGGCTGAAGAACTGCTCAAACTGACCAAAGCGGCCCGCTTGAGCGAGAGCGATGCCAAAGAGTTTTTCCAGAACTTCGACGCCTCGTTCCTCAAGCTATATCCCGATTTCATCGAACAGTTCAACCGTTTGCTACGCCCCGATGCCCAGGTCGTGCCGCGCCGCGGCGAACTCCTCAACACCGAGCTACGCATCTTCGCCCTTCTGCGCATGGGCATCACCGACAGTTCGAAGATGGCCACCCTCCTTTTCCTCTCGCCGCAAACTATCTACAACCACCGCAGCGCCGTGCGCGCCAAGGCCCTCGACCGCGACAATTTTGAAGAACAGGTGGCTGCGATAGGCCAGCCCACTGCCTGATTCGGAATGCCCGTTCCGGGCAGTTACTCCTTTCAAGGCATTACCTCCCCGACTTCCCAGGGCAGCCATGCCCGCGACAACCTCCAATTCCAACCCCATGTGGCGTCATCTCCTCCTTCTTCTTCTCGCGTGGCAAGTCCACCCGCTCCGCTCCGCTCCGGCCGATACGGCGCGGGTGGAGCAGCTTGTGCGTCAGGCCGCTGAGGCATCCGTGCGGGGCGACTACCGCCACTCCGACCGGCTCCTCTTTTCCGCCTTCCACCTCGCCGACAGCCTCGTCCACCCCCGGCTCATGTTCTGGACACTCACCAATTTGGGCATCAACCAGGCCGAACAGTTCAACTATGCCGATGCCCTCGACTATTTCGACAAGGCCGAACGCGTGGCGGAACGCAACCTGGGACGCCGGCAGCTGCTCAGCATCCGCAGCAACCGGGCGGGCGTCTATATGCTCGACCGGCAATACGACCGCGCCCTGCAGGAATACCTCGAAATCTACGCTTTCATCGATAAAATGGAGCAGCATTCCGCCTTCCGCGGCGGATGTGCGCTCAATATCGCCAGCCTCTACGTGGAGCGCGGCGACACCGCACAGGCACACCGCTACATGGACGAAGCCGAACGCCTCCTCGCCTCCTCGGCGCCCGACCGTCCCTTGCTCGAGGCCCTCCGCGTGCGCTACCTCCTCGCCGCGGGCCACGTGGCCGAGGCCGATGTGCTCGTGGGGCAGGCGTTGCGCCGCATGCCCCACCTGTCCGAACTCCAGTTGCTGCAGGCGCGCGTTCACCTCGCCCAGGGGCGTCCGCGCGAGGCGCGGGGCGTGTTGGAGTCCCTGCTCCAGCGCATAGGTGCCCACGACGAACGCATCTCCTGTTTCGAGTACATGGCCGAGGCGCTGCGCCAGGAGGGCAGGGTAGAGGAGGCCCTGGCCTACAAGGACTCTGTCGTGGCCGCCACCCGCCTGCTCTACCAGACCCACCGCCAGGCGCAGCGCGCGAGTCTCGAAAACCGCTTTGAATGGCAGCGACAGCAGGAGGCCATCGAAAACCTCCACACGCGCCACCGCCTCACCGTGTGGCTCATGGTCCTCTGTCTGGCCCTTTTCGTCGCCACGGGTTTTGCCCTTGTCTTTCAAATCCGCGGCCATCGCCGCCAGAAGCGTTTGGCTCACCTCGAAATGGAACAGCAGCTGGAGCGCCAGCAGCTCCTCCAGGCCAAGCTCCTCCAGCAGCAGCTCGAAGCCGAGGCCGAGAAAAACCGTGCCAGCCTGGCCCGCGAACAGATGGGGCAGAAACTCATGCTGAAAACCCTGATGGCGGCCAACAAGTTTGACCAGTTGCGCGAACTCCTCAGCCAGCTCCAGCAGATCGATAACCCCACGGAAACACCGCAGCAGGCCCTCAATCAACACATCCGCAAACTGCAAAAAGAGCTGGATTCATCGGAGGAATGGCGCGATTTCACCACCTATTTCGAGCAGGTAAACGTTTCCTTTCTCGTGCGCCTGTTCGAAGCCCACCCCACGCTCACCGCGAGCGAACTCCGTTTCCTTTCGCTGGTCTGCATCAACCTCAGCAGCAAGGAAATCGCCCAACTCCTCCACATCACCCCCGAATACTGCAAGAAGCGCAAGCAGCAGATTGCTCGCAAGATGGGGCTCGCCACCTCAGCCGAACTGTATGGCTACCTCGTGAGCCTGCAGTCGTAGATGCCGCGCTTCTCGCCCCGCCCCGCGCGCTTGGAACAATCAAAAATAGCCGCTTCCATCGAAGGTTTTCCCCTTTTTCGCCGCTCTGGCTTCCGTCCGCCCGCCCCATGTCCGCTTTTCCTTCTACAACTCGCCGCTTCGGCCATACAAATCCAGGCTTTGGATTTTCCATGCGCCGAGTTGAAAATCCTGCGTGCCGAGTTGTTACGGTAGCCCGTATTGTGCGCTGAGAAGGCATTTCAGGCGCGTTCCCTATACGTAATTTTAACCTCGAAAAAAAGCTTCACTGCTTCACAGAAGTGCTGTTTTCTCCTGATTATCATTGCAAAACAGTGTGAAGGGTCGCCTTCTGCACCTTTCACACCAGCGCATCGCCTGATCATGAAGTTTTCGGGCAAGTGTGAAGCTTCGTGAATCCGACCCTTCACACTGTTTTGCGCTGTGTTCCAGCGAAAAACGCGCACTCTGTGAAGCTGTGAAGCTTTTTTTCGGGGGTAAATTACGTATAAGAAAGTGCCCATTTTTATCCCTTCACCTCCCCTTTGCCGCCCGGCTGTCCCCAGTCCATACACAGCGCCTGCCGCCATTGCCCAACATCCAGACTGGCGGCCGAAGTACCCCCTGCGGTTCTTTGGGCTTGCAATATGTCATACTGCTCTGATTATTCGCGTTACGCTTTCATTTTGTAAACCTGCGCAGGGAGTCCCCATACCCTCACTACCGCCATGCGCCCCCTCCCCCTAAAGTGTAAATAAAAAGCACTGTAAATCAGAAAAAACGACTTCAAAAATAGAAACTATTTAACGTTACCCCTCCCCTTTATATCCCCCAATGTTGTGAGGTTGGCTTGTCTAAACATGATATATTTGCGGCGTCACAATGTAAAATGGCCCCCAAAAGGCCCAAAACCAAACTGACAATCTTCCACACGGACTACAACATAATTCCATAGCGCATGAAAAGATTTACATTTGCCCTTGCCGCTTTCGTCCTACTTGGGCTGAGCGCATTCGGCCAGACGAAGTTGGACCTGGCCAGCCAAGCCAAGTTACGCCAAATCCGCCTGACGCAGCAACAGCCTGCCGCACTTGCCAACCGCCCGGCCTTGAAGGCTGTGGCCGCTCCGGCGGCAGGCAAGGTTCAGACCCACGTGCTGGCCATTGCCCGGATGGCTGATGGATATACCGAAGCCGACCTCTGCCGCGAAGGCGTGGACGTGCTGCGCACGAAGTTGGGCTTCGTCCTGCTCGCCCTTCCCGTCGGGGACGTGGAGCGCGTGGCTTCGCTCCCCTGTCTCACCTCGATCCAGCTCGAACGCAAGGTGAAGCCCCTCATGAATTATGCACGCGAGGCGACGGGTGTGGACCTCGTACACCAAGGCTCGGGACTTTCCCAGGCTTACACGGGCCAGAACGTGGTGTGTGGCATCGTGGACATGGGTTTCGATTTCAACCACGCCAACTTCCTCGACAGTGAAGGCAGGAACCGCGTGAAGTACTACGAAAACGTCGCACTCAACAACTATGCCTCGAGCGTGGACGACATGTTCAAAATCGACTACTACAACACGCCCGAGGCCATTGCCGCCCTCACCACCGATGACAAGACCATGTACCACGGCACCCACACCCTGGGCATCATGGCCGGCGGTTACAAGGGAGCCACCAAGGCGGCTCTCCTCGCGGGCGAGGACAACCACAGCGCCTCGGTGCAGCCGAGCATCGACAACCCCTATTACGGAGTAGCCACCGACGCCGACATCGTCGTAGCCACGTGCGCCTCCTTCTCCGACCTGGAAATCGTGCAGGCAGTCGACGATTTGATCGGTTACAGCGAGTATGTGAAAAAGCCCATCGTGGTGAACCTCTCCCTGGGTACGAACCATGGACCCCACGACGGCACGAACATCGTGTGCCAGTACTTCGACGCCCTCGCCGCGTACTACAACGCGAAAATCGTGCTCGCTGCGGGCAACGAGGGCAACCTGAAGATTGCCGCCAACAAGACCTTCACCGCCGACGACCTGGAGATGAAATCCTTCATCGACGGCGGACCGATTGAAATCAAAGGCAAGGAATACCACATGCGCTACGGCAACGTCGAACTCTACAGCAACGATGCCACGCCCTTTGAAGTGCAGGCCGTCATCGTCAATATGAACCGCGGAATGGTGGCCAAACGTTTCAGCTTCACGCTCTCCGAGGAAACGCAGGGCACGGCGCAGTACTGGTGCTCCACGGGGTACGACCAGTCCGACACCGACATCGTCGATGCCACCTTCAGCAAATACTTCGAGGGCTACGTGGGCATCGGGTGGGCCATAGACCCCTACAGCGGCCGCGCCTACGCCGCCATCGACGTGTGTACGCTCGACACGCTCGGCCGCGACCCGTCCAAGGACTACCGCATCGGGTTCATCGTGAAGGGACAGGAAGGCCAGCGCATCGATGCCTTCGCCATGGGCGACAGCCTCAGTCTGGACAACTTCGGCCAGGAAGGCTGGACCGACGGCTCGTGCAACGGTTCCGTGAGCGACATGAGTACGGGCAAGAAGACGCTCTGCGTGGGTGCCTACAACTCCACCGACTCCTGGGCCCAGCTCGACGGCTTCTCCTACAGCCTGCCCGACATCCAGCTCGTCCCGGGCCGCGTGACCCCCATCTCTTCCTACGGCACCCTCATCGATGGGCGCAACCTGCCCCACGTGGTGGCCCCCGGCGCCATGGTGGTTTCCTCGATGAGCCGCTACTATCTCGATTACGGCGGACTGACCGAAAGCGACGACATCTTGTCGGCCCGTGCGCTCACGCTGAACCGCGACCCCTTCGTGTGGGGCATAGGCACGTCGATGGCCTGTCCGATGGTGTCGGGCATCATCGCCCTCTGGCTTGAGGCTGACCCTGGCCTGACGATGGACGAAATCAAGGATATCATCGCGCAGACTTCCGTGGTGGACGACAAACTCGCGCAGGATGACAGGGTGCAGGTCGGTGCCGGACTCATCAACGCCTACGAAGGCTTGAAAGAAGTGCTCCGCCGCAAAGAAGCCGCCGGCATCCACGGCGTGAACGCCGAAGCCGTCCGCCTCGTGACCACGCCCCTCGAGGGACAGCGCGTGAAGGTGTTCCTCGCCGGTGCCCAGGCGCTCCAGGTGGAGGTGTTCAACATGGCCGGCATCCGCGTGGCACAGCAGCAGGCCGCGGGCGACGAAGCCACCATCGACCTCCAGGGACAGCCCAAAGGCTCCTACGTGGTGCGCGTGAACGGACAGCACGCCCGTTGCCTCCTCGTGAAATAATCCCGCGACGCTTTCTTCCTACATAATAATCATCACACAAAAACATACCCCTTATGAACCACATCCTACATCAAGTCTGGGTTCGTCTGGCAGCCCTCTGCTGTCTCTTCTGTGCCCTGCCACAAGTGGCGGCGGCGCAAGGCGAAACGCCCATCATTCAGTTTAAAAGTGTGGCCAAAGAAGTGGCCAACGCAGGTTCCATCACGCTCTTCGTCGGTGGTTTCAACACTTCGACCGACTACCTCTACGTAGACTGCGGCAGCGGCACGGAAGAGCACGAACTCTTTCCCGCTACAATCAACACCGCAACGGGTGCCTGGGAAGGCGGTGCCTACATCACCTGCACGCTCCAGGGCGACGGCACGGTGAAAATCTACGGCGACGCCAGTAACATTGCCGTCATGAACTTCTCGGGCTGCTACATCTCCGAGCTCGAGATGGCAAAGATGCCCAATCTCTACTATCTGAACCTCGAACACAACGAACTCGGTGCGCTTGACCTCGACGGACAGACGGGCCTGCAGTACCTGACCCTCGCGGACAATGCCTTCGACAAGCAGCCCCTGAAGGTGGGCAACGACAAGCCCAACCTGATGGTGCTCGAAATCGGACAGGTGGGCCGGATTGACCCCTCGTTCAGCCTGCGCGACTATCCCGCCCTCGTCTCGTTCGACGCCTACGCCTGCAAGTCGCTCACGCAGGTAGACCCCACGGGCTGCCCCAACCTCCAGCGTCTTTCGCTCGACGGAACGAACGTGAGCAGCCTCGATGTATCGGCCAATCCCACGCTCACCATCCTCAACATCAGCGACACGAACATCGCCGAAATCAACCTGACTAACCTGCAATGGCTCCAGCAGCTCTACGTGGACCGGCAGGGCACGCAGACGAAAATCAAGAGCCTGGACGTGACGGCCAACAAGAACCTCGTCTACCTCTTCGCTGCAGGCAACGACCTGAAGCAGATTGACCTCACGCAGAACCGCTATCTCCAGCAGCTTTATTTGGCCGACAACCTCCTCTCCGAGATTGACCTGAGCCAGAACGTGAACCTCATCAACGTGATCTTGCGCGGCAACTGCTTCACCTTTGCCACCCTCCCCGCTCCCGGCGAATGGAACCAGTATGACTACACGCAGCGCAACATGCCCATCGCCAAGACCGTGAAGGTGGGCGACGTGCTCGACTTCTCCGACAAAGTGCTCCGCGAAGGCACCACCACGACCTTCGCCGTGTTCGCAGCGAGCGAGGACTCCGCAGGCTTCGTGCAGCAACTCCCCGAAAGCTACTACACCTACGAGAACGGCAAGGTGACCTTCCTCCAGGCCCCCAAGGACAGCGTGTACCTCGCCTTTGCCAATGACCTCTTCCCCGACATTCTCCTCAACTACATGCCCCTGCGCACCGACAAGTTCAAGGTGAAGACCGAAGAGGACTTCGGCAAGGATGACTTCGCCCTGAGCGTGCAATCACTCCTCGCCTCCTCGGCCGGCGTTCACCTCACGATGAAGGTGGGCATGGCCGGTGCCACGCCCGAGAACCCCAAGAAGTTCTACATCTGCGACATCGACGGCAACCGCACCGAGTTTGAGGCTACCACGGAATGCACGCCCGAAACCTGCAACGTGGACATCACCATGCGGCAGAACATGGCCTACCTCTACGTGCCGCAGGACGAACTCGTCTCGGCACTCGCCGTGGAAGACCAGACGCTCCTCAACGTGGACCTCACGCAGGCACGTACGCTCAAGGAACTCAAACTGGCCGGCACGGAGCTGTACAGCATTGACCTGGGCTACAACAAGAACCTCCGCAAGCTCGAACTCACGGGCAACCACTTCTTCTCGCTCAACATCCGCGGCGTGAACGATGCTTACCAGAAGACCTTGCTCCAGGATATCAACCTCTCGAACAATGAGCTGCGCGAGGTGTCGCTCAACGACATGGGTACCATCCACCACCTCAACCTCTCCAACAACAGCCTCACCGAACTCTCGCTGAAGGATGCGGACAACATGGAGACCCTCGACCTCTCGGACAACCAGCTCACGACGGTGAACCTCAGCTACTGCACGCTGATGACGGACTGCAACATCGCCAACAACCGGGTGAGCCAGCTCGTGATGCCCGAGGAAAACTCACTCGTGCGCTTCCACTGCGAAAACAACAACCTGAACTTCTCCACGCTTCCCTTGCTCGGCGGCCTGGAAGAATATACCTTTGCCCCGCAAAACCTCGTGCAGATTGCTTCGATGGCGCCCAGCGTGGACCTGCAGGCACACAACGTGGACGGACAGACGGCCTACGTGTGGAAAAATGCCGACGGCTCCGTGCTCTCCCAGGGCACTGACTTCGCACTCACCGACGGACGTACCCGCTTCCTCGACCCGATTATCGGCCAGAAAGTATTCTGCGAAATGACGAACCCACGGTTTGCCGGACTCACGCTGACCACGACCCAAATCGAGGCTGCCGCCATGCCGCAGTTCAAGCTCGCTTCCTTCACCACGCTGGCCGACGGAGAGGCCACCATGGTGCTCCGCGCAAGCCGGCCGACCACCATCTGCATCGACTGGAAGGGTGGCGCCCACTCGGTGGAGAGCTATACGGTGGACGATAATCTCGTGACCACGCTCATCCAGACTTACGCCGGGGCTGAATGTGCTGTCTATGCCTACAGCGCCGATGTACCTCTCTACGTGTTCAGCGTGAAGGACGCCAAGATGGCCAATGTGGACCTGAGCGAAATGAAGCAGCTCGTGCTGGCCAACGTCAGCGGGGCGGGTATCGATGCCATCAAGCTCCCCGACACGAACACGCTCGCCGAACTCATCCTCACGGACAACAACTTCAGCCAGCTCGACCTCTCGCGCTATGCCGGACAGCTCCGCCTGCTCACGCTGAACAACAACAAGTTCACGGAGTTCGACGCCACGTCCTTCAAGAGTGTGTTCAGCCTGAACCTCGCGAACAACCTGCTCGAAAACATCCAGCTCGACAATCCCGAAATGTGGAACCTCGACCTCTCGGGCAACCAGCTGCAGGAAATTGACCTCAGCAAGGTGCCCGAACTGAACCAGCTCTTCCTCACCAACAACCAGTTGAGCAGCCTCGACCTCTCGGCACAGCAGGGACTCCATGCCCTCCACATCGACAAGAACCGCTTCACCTTCAAGACGCTGCCCCTGCCCAACAGCCAGTATGGTTCGTACCAGTATGGCCAGCAGGCCAACATCGACATCGAGGTGGACGAAAACGGTTGCGTGGACCTCAGCGACGAAGCCTTCGTGGGAAAAACCCCGACAACCTTCCGCTGGTTTGTGGATGCGCCCTGGTACGACGAAGAAACGGGTGAACTCACGGGCGAAGAACTCTATATCGACGAAGAGTACACGCTCGAAGGCGGCGTCACCAAGTTCCTCCGCCCCATCTCCAATGTGGTTTGTGCCCTCCTCAACGAGCAGTTCCCCAACCTCACGCTCTACACCAACCCCGTCAATGTCACCACCATCGAAGCCATCCATGGCGTGCAGGTGGCAGAAGGCGTTCAGCTCACCCTTGAAGGCCGCCTTCTCCGCGTGGAAGCTGAGGCCGGACAGCAGCTCACGGTCTACAACGCCGGTGGCCAGCAAGTGGGCGCCGTGCAGCTCAAGGGCCGGACGGCTACGCTTGAACTCGCACAGCCCGGTGTCTACGTGGTGCGCTGTGGCGAAAAAGCCACGAAGGTTGTGGTGAAATAAGCCTCCCTCCCCCGACCTACGCTCCACTTCGGGACCGTTCCACCTGCCGCAGGGCGCACACAGCCCCTGCCGCAGGGCGGGACGCCCCGGAGTGGAGCGTTGTCGTTTCCCTCCTTTTCTCCAAACAATTCCCGCTATGGACTTCGACTTCCACACCCATCGCTTCCTCACGCCGCCCGGGGCGGGCATCGTCAATCTGCCCGAAGACTGGGTGGCCCACCCCGAACGCTTCACGCCACAGCTCGGCGCGCTCTATTCGGCGGGCATCCATCCGTGGTGGACGGCCGACGAAGCCCGCTGCAGCCTGCTGTTGCGCCGCCTCCCGCAGTTGCTTGGCCATCCCCAGGTGGTGCGGGTAGGGGAGTGCGGCCTCGACCGTCTGCGCGGGGCTGCCCTGGAGCGTCAGGCCGAAGTGTTTGCCGCCCAGGTGGCCCTGGCCGAGGAGTTTGGCCTTCCCCTCACGCTCCACGTGGTGCGGGCCTTCGACCTCCTCCTCCAGCTCCGCAAGCGCCTCCGTCCCACCACGCCCTGGGTGGTCCACGGCTTCCGCGGCGGGCCCGCCCTGGCGCAGCAACTCCTCGATGCTGGCATGGACCTGAGCTTCGGCCCGCGCTTCAATACCTTGGCCTACGAACTCGTCCCGCCCCACCGCCGCTACCGGGAAACGGACAGCGAGGAACCGTGACGCAAAACGGGAAAAGAGAAAGCGTGCAATTGGAATAGACTCTTTGAAGCGTATCAAGACATTGGACCTAAGGTTGTTCCCCCCAACTGGATTTTGCTCGTGATATGTTTTTCCTTAGTCTGTATTTCAGGGGTATGTCCTTTATAGACATGGCCAATCTCCAGCATAAGAACTTGCAAAATGGTCATCTTGTTTATTGTCGAAAGAAGACAGGGCAAAGGCTTGATATAAAATGGGAGAGACAGATGACGGATATACTTGACAAGTATTCAACAGATGCCAAATATCTGCTGCCTATATTGAAAACGCCAGACGGAGAAAGCCGTAAATACTATAAAAATATGAGTAAGCAAGTAAACAGGTGGTTGAAAAAGATTGGCACAATGGTAGGCATTCAGATTCCACTTACAATGTATGTGGCCCGCCATACATGGGCAAGCCTTGCCAAACAAAAGAATGGTGGTTGGGGTGTAATGCTGGATGATGTTCTGGCTGGTTTATATGCTTTGCTGCTACTTTTAGCAGGAAAATCATTATTTCTATGAAAAAGTATGGGCAAAACTTGCACAGTTAAAGATAATAAAGTAATTTTGCAGCAACAGATTCCGCCACGCTTCCCATTTGAACAGCGAACCAGGGCGGA
>CAMGGA010000015.1 GCA_946055515.1 uncultured Bacteroidales bacterium | reverse complement strand
CCTTGCTGAGGCCGTAGTGCGTTTCGTACATCATCTTTCCGACCATCTCGTAGTCATCGTGTTCGAGGGCATCGCAGACAGCGAGCACGCGTTCTACTTCACCAATCACGTAGCGGGCACGCTTGTACTCGTCGCCAGTGATTTTGCCCTGAACCTCGTCGAGCATTTCCATCGTAGCGTCGCGGAGGCTTTCCACTTCGGGGTGCGACTGCTTGATGATTTCGGCCACGTGCTCGCACTGCAGGCGGCGTTCGTTGTAGGGAGAACCGGCGAGTTCGTGCTTCACACAGCTGTTCACGAGGACGAGCTGGTAGCCCTTCGGGTTCCAGGGGAAGTAAGCGTATTCGCCGCTGCGGCAGTCGAGGCGCATGAGGCTGCCCTTACGGCCGAAGACAGAGGCGAACTGGTCCATGATGCCGCAGTTGCAGCCTACGTACTTGTGTTCCGTGCGCTGGCCTACGCGGGCGAGTTCCATCTTCTCAATCTTGTTTTCGCCCCAGAGGTCGTTGAGGGCATAGGCGTAAGTGCTTTCGAGGGCAGCGGAAGAAGACATACCGGCACCGAGGGGCACATCGCCGGCGAAGGCGGTGTTGAAGCCTTCAACGGGTACGCCGAGAGCCATCATTTCGCGGCAAACGCCGAAGATGTAGCGGGCCCAGGTTGCCTTGGGGCCGGCTTCATCGTCGAGCGAAAATTCCACGTAGTCCTTCAGGTCGATAGAGTAAGCACGCACGTTGCGTGTGCCGTTGGGTTTGATTTCAGCAATCATGCCCTGCTCTACAGCGCCGGGGAAAACGAAACCATTGTTATAGTCGGTGTGCTCACCGATGAGGTTGATGCGGCCGGGAGAAGCGTAAACTACACCGGTTTCGCCGTCGAAGTGCTTGATGAAGCGAGAACGAACGTCCTCAATAGTCAGTTTCATAGGTATTCAGTTTTAGGAAGTTAGTTGTAAAGATAATATAAGATAAAGGAGAAGGCAAACGGCATCGCTTTGCGGCGGTTGCCGTTTGCCTGGAATGTTTCATTATTCTTGGCGCTTGCTGACGCGGCTGCCAACGAGTGCATAGAAGAGGATGTAGGCAGCACAGAAGACAACTACCCAGAAGCTGTTGATGTAGCCGGCAATGTCAGCTACAGTAGCCTGGATAAACATCATCACAGCGCAACCGAACACCATCGTCATGAAGATACCCGAAGCGATAGCCGTGTATTTGCCAAGACCTTCAACAGCCATGTTGAAGATGCCGCCCCACATCACAGAGGTGCAGAGGCCAACAAGCAGGAAGGAGAAGATGCCGAGGGGAACTTCTTGCCAGATCAGTTCGAGCTTACCCCAGTCAACACCCGGGAAGTTTACGGTTACATCGCTGGGAGCGTACATACCGAAGAGCACGAGCAAGAGGGTGATGGTAGAAACCGTGGTAATCATTGCGCGGCTGGAAACCTTGCCGCCGATGCTGGCACCAACCAAACGGCCGATGAGCATCATGAACCAATAAACAGCTACAAGCATACCTACAGTACCTGCGGGAATACCCTCGCCGATAAGGTAGAGGTTCACAAAGTTAGGCACACCCACTTCGATACCCATATAAAGGAAGATGGCCAGCGTACCCAGAGCGAAGTGACGGTAGCTCATGGCTTCCTTGATGAGTTCAACCTGAACGGGAGCCTGTTCGGGTTCTTCAATCTTGGTGAAGCAGATGACAAGGAAAGCAACCACGAAGATGGCAAGCGCAATCATCAGTGCGGGAGTAGCGTCGTCAATCTTTGCTTTGGTTGCATCGGCAATCAAAGCACCCATCAGGATGTAGCAAGCAACGGCTGCAGAAGAGTTGAACACGCCGCCCAACTGGATGAGCTGGTTACCCTTGTTGCCGCCACCGCCAAGGATGTTAAGCATCGGGTTCACCACGCAGTTGAGGATAGCCATGCAGAGACCAGCGATGAAAGCACCGGCGAGGTAAACGCCGAAGACCAGACCGAGGTTCTCTTTCGCGTCGAGCTGGCCGCTGAACCACTGAATAGCGATGCCGATGATACCGACAACGAGGCCGATGAGGGCCGTCTTCTTGTAGCCGAACTTAGAGATGAGCATACCGGCCGGGATACCCATTACCAGATAAGCCACAAAGTTGCCGTAGTTACCAATCTGGGCAAGCACGTTCGAGATTTCGCCCTGATTCTTGATAATGGTTGCCATCGGAGTACACAGGTTGGTCACGAAGGCAATCATGGCGAAGAGCGCAATCATCACGACGATGGCTCCCCATTGTTTTTGTTGATTACTCATTGTTTAAAGTAACGATTGATTTAAAGTTAGTAAATAGATTGATTTACAGTAGAAAGTATTTTGGAACGTAAGCCTGTTTCCGCTGTGTCGGAAACGAGGGAAGCATTGACCGTCGCGCGGGCCGCGGGGCGGTCGGGAGCGATGGCCAATGCTTCGTGAAGCGTTATTCTACGCCAAACTTATAGATAGTCTTTTGCGTGTAGACCTGTCCGGGTTTCAGCACCACGGGCGGGAAGTAAGCTCTGTTGGGGCTGTCGGGGAAGTGCTGTGCCTCGAAGCAGAGGGCAGAGCGGCGGCCGAAGGTGGCGCCGTGCTGGCCCTTGTAGCCGTCGGCCCAGTTGTCGCTGTAGAACTGTACGCCCGGTTCCGTGGTGTAGACTTCCATGGAGCGGCCGCTCTTCGGTTCCACGATTTTTGCGGCAAAGGTGAGTTCGCCCGGTTCGTGCTTGTTCAGTACGAAGCAGTGGTCATAGCCCGCACCGTTCTTGATTTGCTCGTTGTCGGTGTCGTCGATGAAGTCGCCCACGCGGTGCGGCTTGGTGAAGTCGAACGGCGTGCCCTTCACGCTGCGGATTTCGCCCGTCGGGATGCTGTTTTCGTCGATGGGCACGTAGAAGTCGGCATTGATTTCGCAAATCACGTCCTCGCAGGTCGGCGTGGGGTTGGCGATGCCGGCCAGGGAGAAGAAGCCGTGGCTCGTCATGTTCACGATGGTCTTCTTGTTCGTCGTGCCCTTGTAGTCAATCTTCAGCTCGTTGTCGTCGGTGAGCGAGTACATCACCGTCATGCTCAGTTCGCCGGGGAAGCCCTCCTCGTAGTAGGGCGAGACGTAGCGGAGCACCAGCGTCTGGCCGTTCACCTGCTCAGCGTCCCAGACGCGGGCGTGGAAGCCCGTAGGTCCGCCGTGGAGGTGGTTGGGTCCGTTGTTGATGGCGAGGCTGTATTCCTTGTTGTTCAGGGTGAATTTTCCGTGGCAGATGCGGTTGCCATAGCGTCCTACGAGCGTGCTCAAGAAAGGCTCGGGCGAGTTGATGCAGTCGTCGATGTTGTCGTGGCCCTGGATAACGTTGGCGTAGTTGCCTTCGCGGTCGGGAACCATGATGGCAACGAGAGCGCCGCCGTAGTTCGTGATGGCCACTTCCATGCCCGAGGCATTGCGGAGGAAGAAGAGGTCTACCTCCTTACCCTGCACTACTTTTTGAAAGTCTTCTTTCTTCAGCCCGCTGAGGGCTTGTGCATTGTTTTCCATGATATTGATTGTTTTTCTGATGATTGAATTAAAAATTACTCTGTCAAGCCCTGGGTCCGGAAGGCCTGGTGCTCTTGACAATAGCCCACAATTAGTGTGGACAAATGTAGCATTGACCTTGCAAAAGTGAGTAAAAGATTTGGATTGTCCAAGGTTTTGCCTTGATTTTTGCTGAGCCTCCTTTTCGGGCAAGCGAATGGGGCAGAAATCGTCCAGAGCCGTTTCTTTCGAAAGCAGGACCTTTTGGGACTTCCCGGCGACTGTTTCCTGCAAAATCAGGGAGACGAAAATCAGTCGCTGCGATTGGATTTCCAAAGCGTGCGATTGGAAATTCCAAGCCTGGATTTGAAACGCTGAAGCCTGCGATTGAAAAGGTGGGGGTCTCTTGGTCTGTCGTGGCGAACGCCTCACTCTCAAGCGTTGAAAATCCCGCAACTTGGATGTGCTTTCCTATACGTTTTTTATGGCCCGAAAAATGCATCAATCCTTCAGCCTACCTTTCAAGAAGCCTGATTTTCAGTGTAAAACAGGCTGAAGGATTTGGATTTCAAATCCTTCAGCAAGGTTCAGCCTGGGCCAAGTCGCGTGTCGCTGCCTTTTCGCAGCGCGACCCGCAGTTCGGGATTTCTTTTGACTTGCTTCGGACATCATTCCCGGACAAGAAAGTGGTGCTGCCTTTCGCCTTCCGTTGTAGCCGTCGTGGGCTGAAGAGCAGGGAGGAGGTTTCCCCGCGAATTTCTGCTGAACCAGGCTGAAGGATTTAAAAATCAAATCCTTCAGCCTGGTTTGCTTTGATATTCAACGATGTTGAAGGATTGGCTGAAGGATTGACGGATTTTTCGCGGGATAAATTGCGTATAAAAGTGTGGGTGGTTATGAGGTGTTGCTCCACGCGCTGGTGGTGAGTTTATAAAGTTACGTTCAGATGGCTTCAGCATATCGCAGTATGCTGCGCTGAAAGACCACCTTGAAAACCTATAGCCTCAGGAACGAAGCGGCCATAATCTTGTCCCCCCTGGGAGCGAAGTGGTCCAAGTCCGGCTCCCTTCAAGCTCCGGTACTTCATGGATTCGAGCAAGGGTTTAGAAAATCGAACAAAGGAAAATGAAATTCAGCGTTTTAGTTGCGGACGATTCAATCCTCAACAGAAACGCTGAACGGCGGAATGTTGATGGGAATAGTTAGTGTGGGCACGCTGGATGAAAGCGCGGTGCCTGCGTGGCCTAAAGGTATGTTTTCAGGATGCTGCCCGCTTTGGCCGTGCGGAGCAGCTGGAGCGCCTTTTCCTTGATTTGCCGCACCCGTTCGCGGCTCAGGTGCATGATTTCGCCGATTTCTTCGAGTTTCTTCTCCTGGCAGTTGATGCCGAAGAAGAGGCGGAGCACTTTGGCCTCGCGTTTGGGTAGCTGTTGCAGGGCCAACCCCACTTCCTCGTGGAGCGATTCCCGAACAAGGGAAGAGTCTGTTTGGGTATTGTCGCGGTTGGTCAGCAAGTCCAGGAGGCAGCTGTCCTCGTCGTCTACCAGGGGCGCGTCCATCGACACGTGGCGTCCCGACGTGAGCAGTGCACCGTTCACCTTTTCGGGGTCGATGTGGAGCGCCTCGGCGATTTCCTCGGTCGAGGGGCGGCGTTCGTTTTCCTGAAGGAACTGGTTGTAGAAGCGGTGTACGCGGCTCACGTTGCCCACCTGGTTCTGCGGCAGGCGCACGAGGCGGCTGTGTTCGGCCAGGGCCTGCAGGATGCTTTGGCGGATCCACCAGACCGCGTAGGAGATGAATTTGAAGCCTCGGGTCTCGTCGAACTTCCGGGCCGCCGTGATGAGTCCCACATTCCCCTCGTTGATCAAGTCCGTCAGCCCCATGCCCTGGCCCTGGTATTGCTTGGCCACCGAAACCACAAAGCGCAAGTTGGCCTTGGTCAGCCGGACCACGGCTTCCTCGTCGCCCTGGCGGATGCGGTGCGCCAGTTCGGCCTCTTCTTCGGTTCCAATCATTTCCTCACGACCGATGTCCTGAAGGTAGCGCTCGAGCGAATCACCCTCCCGGTTGGTGATGCTCTGGAAGATTTTCAGTTGTCGCATGGTGTACTGATTTATGGTTTTTCGCTTCAAAAATATGTTTTTGCCCAGGATTATCCAAGTTTTTGAAGAATAAATATATACCTTCGTGCCCAAAATAGAAAAATATAACATTTCCGTTAAGAAATAAAGGTGCTTCCGGTAGCCAAAACCCTTGGTCTAAGGGTCGCTGTGCTGCGAGTGCGGGCGAGAAGGTTGCCGGGCCTCACCTGCTGATAAAAGAATGAGAAAGGGTATGTCCATCAGACTGAAATACTTCTTCCTTGCCATGCTGTGCTTCCTGGGTGAAACGGCAGCAGCGCAGCATTATTTGCGCAGTGGGAGCACACACCGCCGCACAAAGGCGGTGAGCCCCGTCGAGGCCATCGGCCAGCGCTACCAAGCCAAGTTCGACTCCCTCGTGACTGCTTTTTCCGGCTGGAAATACCCGGGCGAGGATGTCCTGAGCAATCCCTACTATGCCACCCTCATGGGCAGTCCCACGCTCTACAGCGGTACGCTCCACCGCACGCTCGGGCTGTTGCCCACCGACTCCGCCCTGCAGCGCACTCCCATGCTGCCCTCTTCGGAGCGTGCCTACAGCGTGGCAGCCATGTCGGACAAGATGCTCATGATGGTCTATGCGACCTCACCCTGGCTCGTGCTTCACGAAGAAGCCGAGGAGGGAACCATGAACGTGGAGAACAAAATCCGCGAAGGCGTGAAACCCGAAATGTCGCTCACCGAGCGCTTTGCCGGCGAGAGCGAGAAGCGCGGCGCGGGGGCGCTGCATCCTGCGCTCGACGACGATCTCGACATCCTGGTGCGCAAGCCCAACTTCTGGACTTTCAAGACGACACTCAAGTTGCAGTTCATGCAGAACCACGTGAGCGACAACTGGTACAAGGGCGGCGAGAGCAACAACTCGCTGCTGGCCGAAGCGACCGTCGAGGCCAACTACAACAACCAGCGCAAGGTGACCTTCGACAACAAACTCGAGATGAGGCTCGGCTTCCAGACTTCGGAAAACGACGAGAAGCACAAGTACAAGACAAACTCCGACTTGTTGCGCTTGACGAACAAAATCGGCTTGAAGGCTTTCAAAAACTGGTATTACACGGCGACGCTCCAGAGTTGGACGCAGTTCTACCCGGGCTACAAGACCAACGATACGCACGTCTACTCCGACTTCATGTCGCCCTTCGAGTCGCTGCTCTCCGTCGGTATGGACTACAAGTTCTCGAGCAAGAACGGGAAGTTCAACATCAACGCTTCGCTTTCGCCCATCGGTCTGAAGCTGAAGTATGTGGACCGCTCCGCGCTCGCCACCAGTTTCGGCCTCACCGAAGGCCACCACGCGAAGTGGGACCGCGGTTCCAACGTGACCGTAAACTGCAACTGGAACTTCATGAAAAACGTTTCGTGGAAAAGCCGCCTCTACTACTTCACCGACTACTCCAAGTCCACGATAGAGTGGGAGAACACGTTTAGCTTCACCATCAATAAATACCTCTCAGGCAGCCTCTTCCTCTATCCGCGCTTCGACGACAGCCGAAAGCGTAAGGAGGACGAGAGTTATTTCCAATTCTACGAACTGCTCTCGTTTGGCTTGACTTATTCCTTCTGACTTTTCTTCCCGATACTCCTCATATCAAGACCTATGAACAAGATAATCCGTAAAGAACAATTCTCGGAGCATGTTTATCGCTTCGAGGTGGAAGCACCCCTCATTGCCCGTGCCCGCAAGGCCGGCCATTTCGTGATTGTGCGTGTGGGCCAACACGGCGAACGCATGCCTCTCACCATTGCCGAAGCTGACCCCAAGGCCGGCACCATTTCGCTGGTGGTCCAGGAAGTGGGCGTGTCTTCGACAAAACTCTGCCACCTTGAGCCCGGCGACTATATCACCGACGTGGTGGGCCCGCTCGGCAAGGCCACCCATATCGAAAACTTCGGCACCGTGGTCTGTGCGGGCGGCGGCGTAGGCGTGGCCCCCATGCTCCCCATCGTGCAGGCACTCAAGGCGGCTGGCAACCGCGTCATCACGGTGCTCGCCGGCCGAAGTAAGGAACTCATTATCCTCGAAGAAGAAATGCGCCGCTCGTCTGACGAGGTGGTCATCATGACCGACGACGGAAGCTACGGAAAGAAGGGCCTCGTGACCGAAGGTATCGAACAGATCATCCAGCGCGAGAAGGTGGACAAGTGTTTCGCCATCGGACCGGCCATCATGATGAAGTTCGTGTGCCTGCTCACCAAGAAATATGAAATCCCCACCGATGTCTCGCTCAACACCATCATGGTGGACGGCACGGGCATGTGCGGTGCCTGCCGCATCACCGTGGGCGGACAGACGAAGTTCGTGTGCGTGGACGGTCCCGAGTTTGACGGCCACGAAGTGGATTTCGACGAAATGCTCAAGCGCATGGGCGCCTTCAAGCCCGAAGAACAAACGGCCAAGAGTGAGTTTGCGGCCCATCCTGAGGTGATGGAGGCTGTCCACGAAGAAGCCCACTGCGACGCGGAGGCCACGGCGGAATGCCAGACGGCCGGTTCCGCTGAGACCTGCGGGCCGAAATCGCCCTGCGTGGCCGAAGACTCCTCGCGCGATGCCGAATGGCGCAAGGCCCTCCGCTCGGCCATGAAGCCCAAGGAGCGCATGGCCATCCCGCGCCAGCAGATGCCCGAACTCGACGCCGCCTACCGTGCGCGCCAGCTCAAGGAAGAGGTGAATCAAGGCTTGACGGCCCAGCAGGCCCAGCAGGAGGCCCACCGCTGTCTCGACTGTGCCAACCCCGGCTGTGTGGAAGGTTGCCCCGTGGGCATCGACATACCCCGCTTCATCAAGCACATCGAGAAAGGCGAAGTGCTCGAAGCCGCCCGCACGCTGAAGGAAACCAGTGCGCTGCCCGCCGTGTGCGGTCGTGTGTGCCCGCAGGAAAAGCAGTGTGAAAGCCGTTGCATCCACCACAAGATGAACTCCCAGCCCGTGGCCATCGGTTACCTCGAGCGCTTCGCCGCCGACTTCGAGCGCGAGGCCATTCTGAAAGCCCGCAAGTGTGGGGCAGAGGAGCCGCAGGCAGCGCCCGCCGCGCCTGCAACAGGCAAGAAGGTGGCCGTGGTGGGCAGTGGGCCCGCCGGTCTCTCGTTTGCCGGAGAAATGGTGAAGCGCGGCTACGACGTCACGGTGTTTGAAGCCCTCCACGAAATCGGCGGCGTGCTCAAGTACGGCATCCCCGAGTTCCGTTTGCCCAACGAAATCGTGGACTTCGAAATCAACAACCTCCGCGCCGCCGGCGTCCACTTCGTGAAGGACTGCATCGTCGGCAAGACGGAGAAAGTCGAAGACCTGCTGAAGGAACAGGGCTTTGCCGGCATTTTCGTGGCCTCGGGTGCAGGTCTGCCCAACTTCATGGGCATTCCCGGCGAGAACGCTACGGGCATTCTCTCGAGCAATGAATACTTGACCCGCGTGAACCTCATGGATGCCTCCAACCCCACGAGCGACACCCCCGTGCCCTTCGGCAAGCATGTGGCCGTGGTGGGCGGCGGCAACACGGCCATGGACTCCGTGCGCACGGCATTGCGTCTCGGCGCCGAAACGGCCACCATCATCTACCGCCGTTCGGAAGAGGAAATGCCCGCCCGCGTGGAGGAAGTTCACCACGCCAAGCAGGAAGGCGTGCAGTTCCTCACCCTCCACAACCCCCTGCGCTACGAAACTGACGAGAAGGGCCACGTGAGCCATGTGGTGCTCCAGAAGATGGAGCTCGGCGAACCCGATGCGAGCGGACGCCGCCGTCCCGTGCCCATTGAGGGCGCAACGGTCACGATGCCCGTGGACCTCGTCGTGGTCAGCATCGGCGTGTCGCCCAATCCCATCCTGCCGCAGTCGGTGGACGGTCTCGAACTCGGCCGCAAGGGCACCATTGCCGTGAACGAGCGGATGCAGTCGTCCATTCCCACGCTCTACGCCGGTGGCGACATCGTGCGCGGCGGTGCTACCGTCATCCTCGCCATGGGTGACGGCAAGCGCGCGGCTGCCGAAATGGATGCCGCCCTGCGCCAAGACTGACAAATCGTTTCTTCTAAGCATTTAATTCTTTTCACAACCTCAACGAAAGCGGGGCCGTACTCCACGCCGCCCCGCTTTCGTACGCTTTCTTATGCAAGGAGTTTATACCATCTTATTGCTCATCTGTTCCAACGTGTTCATGACCATCGCCTGGTATGGCCATCTCAAGTTGCAGCAGACGGGCGTGAGCACCCATTGGCCCCTTATCCTCGTGATTCTCTTCTCGTGGGGCATCGCCCTGTTTGAGTACATCTGCCAGGTGCCCGCCAACCGCCTGGGCATCATCGACAACGGCGGACCGTTCAGCCTCATTCAGCTGAAAGTCATCCAGGAAGTGGTCTCGCTCATCGTGTTCACCGTCATTGCCACCCTCATGTTCAAGGGCGAGAGCTTCCACTGGAACCACATCGTAGCCTTCTTCTGCCTCGTGGCCGCGGTCTATTTCGTCTTCATGAAGTGATACACCTATAATATATATATGGAGCAGAGCCATCCCATCTCATCCGACAGTGCCGTACAGCGCGAGGCCGTGCAGCTCCACAAACGGCTGCAACACCTCATGGGGAAAGCCCTCGCCGAGTTTTCGCTCATCGGGCAGGGCGACCGCATCCTCCTGGGCCTCTCGGGCGGGAAGGACTCCCTGGCCCTGCTGCAGTTGCTCGGCGAGCGCATGCGGCGTTCGGGCGGCCGCTTCCGCGTGGAAGCCCTGCACGTGCGCATGCAGAACGTGGACTACCTCTCCGACCTCGACTACCTGCGGGCGCAGGCCGAGGCACAGGACATCCCCTTCCACGTCGTCGACACAGCGTTCGAGCCCGACCGCAACGAGCGGCGCTCCCCCTGCTTCCTCTGTTCCTGGCAGCGGCGAAAGATGTTTTTCAACCTCGCACAGGAGTGGGGCTGCCAGAAGATTGCCCTGGGCCATCACCTCGACGACCTCCTCCACACGGCCATGCTCAACCTCACCTTCAACGGCACTTTCTCCACCATGCCCGTGAAGCTCCCCCTGCGCAAGATGCCCCTCACGATCATCCGCCCCCTCGCCTTCATCCCCGAGGCCGACCTGAGGCGATGGGCCGGGCTGCAAGGCTACCGCAAGGTGGAGAAAGTGTGCCCCTTCGACCGGGCTTCCCACCGCACCTCGGTGGCCGATGTGCTGCAGGCCGTGGAGCGGCTCAATCCCGACTATCGTTCCCACTTCCTGCAGGCCCTCCGCCTTGCGGGCGCCCTCGAGGAAACCCTCGGTGGAGATGCCGCGTGCGAGTGAGCGGGTGGGCGAAATGGATGTCTGATTTTCGGTAAAGGCGGCGTTTTGTACAGACGAGTGGGCAAAAGAGAGAAAAAGCAACCGCCCTTTTCTTGCTTTTTCCCGCCTTTATACTATCTTTGCGCGCAGTTTCAAGGTGGAATGTTGCACAGACTCCGTCTCCGCTGTAGGGTGCAGTGTTCCGGCCTTTCCTTTTTCAGTATAAACAAACTTAGCGTTATAATATAAGTAATGAGTGAAAATAGCATGAAAGTAGGCTATATCTCGCAGATTATCGGTCCCGTGGTCGATGTCGCATTCGACACGCGAGGCAAGGCTGCGCAAGAGGTGTTGCCCCGTATTCACGAGGCGCTGGAAGTGACCCACCCCGACGGACGCAAAATCGTAATCGAAGTGCAGCAGCATATCGGTGAAGACACGGTGCGAACCGTGGCCATGGACAACACCGATGGCCTGAGCCGTGGCTTGGAAGTGCGCTGTTCGGGTGCCCCCATCTCCATGCCCGTCGGTGCGCAGATCAAGGGCCGCATGATGAACGTGACGGGCGACTCAATCGACGGCCTCAAGGCCCTCGACCGCTCGCAAGGCACTTATCCCATCCACCGCGAACCGCCTCAGTTCAAGGACCTGAAGACGAGTAGCGAAGTGCTCTACACGGGCATCAAGGTAATCGACTTGCTCGAACCTTACGCCAAGGGTGGTAAAATCGGCCTCTTCGGTGGTGCAGGTGTGGGCAAGACCGTGCTCATCATGGAGCTCATTAACAACATCGCTAAGGGACACGACGGTTTCTCTGTGTTTGCCGGTGTCGGCGAACGTACGCGTGAAGGCAACGACCTTCTGCGTGAAATGATCGAGAGCGGCGTGGTCCGTTACGGCAAGGCTTTTGAAGAAGCCATGGAACGCGGCGAATGGGACCTCTCGAAGGTAGACTACGAAGAGGTTGCCAAGAGCCAGGCCACCTTGGTCTATGGCCAGATGAACGAACCCCCCGGCGCACGTTCTTCCGTGGCACTCTCGGGTCTTTCGATTGCCGAAAGTTTCCGCGATGCCGGTGCCGCTGAGGGCAAAACGTCGGACATCCTTTTCTTCATCGACAACATTTTCCGTTTCACGCAGGCCGGTTCCGAGGTTTCCGCCTTGCTCGGCCGTATGCCTTCGGCCGTAGGCTACCAGCCCACGCTGGCGAGCGAGATGGGTGCGATGCAGGAACGCATTACTTCCACGAAGTATGGCTCCATCACCTCCATCCAGGCTGTCTACGTGCCCGCCGACGACTTGACCGACCCCGCTCCCGCCACTACCTTTACCCACCTCGACGCCACCACGGTATTGAGCCGTAAGATCACGGAGCTCGGTATCTATCCCGCCGTAGACCCCCTCGACTCTACTTCCCGCATCCTCGACCCGAACATCATCGGTGAGGCACACTACAACTGTGCACAGCGCGTGAAGCAGATTTTGCAGAAATACAAGGAACTCCAGGACATCATCGCCATCCTCGGTATGGACGAACTCTCCGACGAAGACCGTCTGACCGTGAACCGCGCACGCCGCGTGCAGCGCTTCCTCAGCCAGCCCTTCACCGTGGCAGAGAAGTTCACGGGTGTGCCCGGCGTGATGGTGCCCATCGACGAGGTTATCCGCGGCTTCAACATGATCTTGGACGGCGAAGTGGACGACCTGCCCGAACAGGCATTCCTCAACGTCGGCACCATCGACGATGCCATTGCCAAGGGTAAGAAACTGATGGCTCAAGCATAAGTCCTGACCAAGAGTTTACACCCATGAAAGTAGTGATAGTATCTCCCGAAAAAACGCTCTATGAAGGCGAAGCCGAAGGCGTGAAGCTTCCCGGTGTGAAGGGACGCTTCGAGGTGTTGAATGGCCATGCCCCAATCGTCTCGACCCTTGCGGCAGGCACAGTAGAGTGTGTCGGCACTTCACCCTGCACCTTCAACGTGAAGGGCGGATTTGTCGAAGTGGCGCAAAACGAGGTCTCTGTTTGCGTGGAGCTCATGTGATTTTTTTCGGAGGTCATGAAAGGTTAGGTAATAAGTTTGTCCGGGTACTTGTTAAGAGGAAGTAATCCTTAAGAGGAAGTAATCCGATGATAACCCCACACTGGGGAGCCGATCGACCGTAACCTTCAAACCTTCAAAACAATTCTCTATGGACGCCTTGTCGAAACTGACCTTCACTTCCCTGCTGGCGGAAGCAGCTGCCTATGCCTGTGCCGCCCTCCTGCTCGTCTTCTTCGGAGAGGCGGCAGGCGGCCCTTGGGCGGGCCTCAGTCCGTGGGGGGTGGTCCTCGTCGCTCTCTTCTTCCTCCTCTACAGCGTGGCGGCGAGCGCAGTCTACGTGCCCGCCCTGCGACGCGGAGGAAAGCAAGTCGTGGCCTTCTACCTGCTGGCCAAAACCCTGCGCCTCTTGATGGCAATACTTCTTCTCCTGGTGTATGCCATCGCTTTCGGCGGCCACACGCTGGCCTTCGCCATCAACCTTTTCGTTCTGTATGTGGTCGGACTGGTGGCCTCCACCGTCTTCTATGCCCGGGCAGAGCGCATAACCAGTAAAAAGCAATGAAACTCTTTTCCTGCAATCTCCAAAAGTGGGCACAATGGCTCTGCGCCTTCCTGCTCTGTAGCGCGCTGGCACTCCCCGCCTCGGCAGCCCATGCCGAAGGGAATGACGGTGCTATCGACGTGAAGGAAATTGTCCTCGGACACATGAGCGACGCATACGATTGGCACATCGTCACGTGGAATGGCCACCACATCTCCATTCCCCTTCCCGTCATTGTGCGGGGCGAGGACGGAGCGTGGCATTTCTTCAGCTCGGCCAGATTTCACGAGAGTGCCGACGGCGTTTACGAGGGCTTCTTCCTCAACGAAGAAGACAACGGCAAGATTTACGAACGCTTGGCCGACGGTTCCGCCGATAAGCCTCTCAACCTGAGCATGACGAAGGACGTTGTGCAGATTTGGATTGTCGTGGCCATCATGGCCATTGTCTTCCTGTCGGCGGCCCGCTGGTACAAAGGCCGCAAGCCCGGCGACAAAGCACCGGGAGGCTTCGTCGGATTGGTCGAAATGTTTGTCATGTCGATTGTAGACGACCTCATCCGTCCCTCCGTGGGCGAGAAGCATTACCTCAAGTACACCCCCTATCTGCTCACGGTCTTCTTCTTTATCTTTATTACCAACCTCTTGGGCCTGATACCCATCTTCCCCGGTGGAGCCAACATCACGGGCAACATCAACATCACCTTCTTCCTTGCGCTTTGCACAACCCTGATGGTGAACCTCTTTGGTAATAAGGAGTATTGGAAAGAAATCTTCTGGCCGCCCGTACCCACCTGGCTGAAAGTCCCCGTCCCCATGATGCCTGTGATTGAAATCTTCGGCATCTTCACGAAGCCTTTCGCCCTCATGGTCCGTCTCTTTGCCAACATGATGGGTGGCCACGCCATTATCCTTTCGCTGGCCAGTGTCATCTTTATCACGTGCCAGATCAACGCCGTCATCGGAACCAGCCTGACTTTCGTCAGCTTCCTCATGATGGTCTTCATGAACTGTCTCGAACTTCTCGTCGCCTTCATCCAGGCCTACGTATTCACCATGCTCAGCGCCGTGTTCATTGGTTTGGCTCACCCCGAACACCACGAGTAGCCTCTCTTCCCCGGCGCAAAGCCCCCTCATTCCGAAAACTTAATCCAAAACCAATTTAAACCTTATCGTTATGTTATTACTTGCATTGTTAGAAGCAGCAGGAATCGCAAAGTTGGGCGCCAGCCTTGGCGCAGGTATCGCAGCCATTGCCGCAGGCTTGGGCATCGGCCGCATCGGTAGCGCCGCTATGGAGGCTATCGCTCGCCAGCCCGAAGCTACGGGCGATATCCGAAGCAACATGATTATCATCGCCGCTCTTGTCGAGGGCGTGGCACTCTTTGCCGTGATCGTTTGCTTGCTCTGTCTTTTCCTTTAATATCTACATGCGGTTCAAGGTCTTCTCGCTGAGGCGGCGAGGGTAGGGCAGGTCCGTTTCCGGACAGTTCCCGTTCCCTTCACATATCCGGCTTGGTTTGTGCGTCTCGCGCAGAAGACCTTGGACTGATTGTTGCTCTAATTCCGGTAACTATGCAGTCTATCAATCTGCCATCCATACTCACTCCCGACTTGGGACTTCTCTTTTGGATGCTTCTTGCCTTCCTCATCGTGTTCTTCCTGATGGCGAAATTCGGTTTCCCCGTCATCACGAAGATGGTCGAGGAGCGCAAGCAGTTCATCGACGAGTCGCTCCAGAAGGCCCATGAGGCCAACGAACGTCTCGCCAGCATCCACGAAGAGAGTGAACGCCTGCTGAGCGAAGCTCGCGCCCGTCAGGCCGAAATCCTCAGTCAGGCCAAGGCAACCGGTGACGGCATCGTTCGCGAGGCACGCGAAAGGGCGCAAGCCGAGGGTGCCAAGCTCCTGCAAGAGGCAAAGGCCCAGATCGAGGCAGAAAAAGAAAATGCCCTCCGCGATATCCGTGAAGCCGTGGCCGACCTCTCCGTGGCCATAGCCGAGAAGGTCGTGCGCCAGAAGCTCGCCGACGACAAGGAACAGCAGAAACTCATCGAACGCATGCTCGACGAGGTTTGCTAAACCTGCCGGCCCATTCCCCAAGTCTGCTCCCGCTGCAGCCCAGCCTGTGGCGAGAGAATACTTATTTGTCAAACAAACTGCAAATCTTTCAACATGGATTCCGGCATCATCCCCATGCGCTATGCCAAGGCCCTGCTGCGCTTTGCCACAGAAAATGGCGAGGAAGAGCGTGTGTATGCTGAGACATCAGCGATGGCCCAGGCTTTCCTCCGCCTCCCTGCTTTGCAGCAGGCCATGCTCAATCCCGTGCTGTCCGATGAGCGCAAACTTCAGTTGCTCCTCGCAGCGGCGACCGACGGCACCAAGCCCACCCAGTCGCTCGAGCGCTTCCTCCAGCTCGTCATCCGTCAGCAGCGTGCAGCTACGGCAATGTGGATAGCCCAGTCGTTCGGTACGCTCTACCGCAAGGCGCGCCACATCATCAACGGCAAACTGGTAGTGCCCGTAGCCGTCAGCGACAAGCTGATAGCCAAGTTGCAGCAGGTGATTGAAGCCAAGTCGAATTGTCAGGTAGATTTCCAAGTAGAAGTAGACCCCGCAATTGAAGGCGGCTTCGTTCTTTCGTACGACACGTACCGGCTCGATGCCAGTGTGCGAACCGAACTTGCAAGGGTAAAACGTGAGCTGTCGCTCTAAAACAACAATGAGCGTTTCCGTGCGGCCATAGTGCTTAGAAGTATCTGCGGAAACCCACTTTAAAGTAGAAACAAATGTCCAACAATATCAAACCCGGTGAAGTAAGCGAAGTTCTTTTGCGTCAGCTCCATGACATCAACAACGATGTCAAGTTTGAAGAAGTAGGCGTAGTGCTCTCTATCGGTGATGGCGTAGCCCACGTCTATGGCTTGACCCATGTCACAGAGAACGAGCTTGTAGAATTTGAAAACGGCGTAATGGCCGTGGCCATGAACCTCGAGGAAGACAATGTCGGCGTAGTGCTCATGGGTTCTTCCGAAGGCATCAAAGAAGGCCAGACCGTGAAGCGCACGGGCAAAGTGGCTTCGATTGAAGTGAACGAAGAAATGCTCGGCCGCGTCATCGACCCGCTCGGTCGTCCCCTCGATGGCGGAGCTGCCATTGGCGGCGAAAAGTACCTTATGCCCCTCGACCGCAAGGCACCTGGCGTAATCTATCGCCAGCCCGTTACCCAGGCCCTCCAGACGGGTATCAAGAGCGTAGACTCCATGATTCCCATCGGCCGAGGCCAGCGTGAGCTTATCATTGGTGACCGCCAGACTGGTAAGACCGCTATCGCTATCGACACCATCATCAACCAAAAGCACAACTACGCCGCAGGCGACCCCGTCTACTGTATCTACGTGGCCATCGGCCAGAAGGCTTCGACGGTGGCCGGTATCGTGAACACCCTCCGCGAGGCCGGTGCCATGGACTATACCATCATCGTCAGTGCCACTGCCAGCGAGCCCGCAGCACTCCAGTACTATGCACCCTTCGCTGGTGCCGCCATCGGCGAGTTCTTCCGCGACCGCGGCAAGCATGCCCTCGTAGTGTATGACGACCTCTCGAAGCAGGCCGTGGCCTACCGCGAAGTTTCGCTCATCCTGCGCCGTCCTTCAGGCCGTGAAGCCTATCCCGGCGACGTGTTCTATCTCCACTCCCGTCTCTTGGAGCGTGCAGCCAAGATCAACAACCAGCAGGAAGTGGCCGAAAAGATGAACGACCTTCCCGCCAGCCTCAAAGGCATGGTCAAGGGTGGTGGTTCGCTGACCGCACTCCCCATCATCGAGACCCAGGCAGGCGACGTTTCGGCCTACATCCCCACCAACGTCATCTCCATCACCGACGGACAGATTTACCTCGTGTCCGACCTCTTCAACCAGGGCTTCCGTCCTGCCATCGACGTGGGTATCTCCGTGAGCCGTGTGGGTGGTGCCGCCCAGATCAAGAGTATGAAGAAGGTGGCTGGTACGTTGAAAATTGACCAGGCCCAGTACCGCGAGCTCGAAGCCTTTGCCAAGTTCTCGTCCGACATGGACCCCGTCACCGCCATGACCATCGACCGTGGCCGCAAGAACAACCAGCTCCTCATCCAGGCACAGTACAGCCCCATGCCCGTGGCCGAACAGGTGGCCATCCTCTACTGCGGTACCCGTGGCCTGCTCAAGGATGTTGCCCTCGATAAGGTGCGCGACTTCCAGGACACCTTCCTGCAGGTACTCCGCACCAGCCATGCCGCCACTGTGCTCGAGCCTTTGGCAGCGGGTCAGCTTACCGACGAAGTCTGCAAGGAAATTGAAAGCGTGGTAGCCGACATTGCCGGACAATATAAAGCGTAAAAGAAAATGGCCTCACTCAAAGAAGTAAAAAACCGCATAGCCTCCGTCAATAGCACCCGAAAGATCACGAGCGCTATGAAGATGGTGGCATCCTCCAAGCTCCACCACGCGCAGCAGGCCATCGAGGCCATGCGCCCCTACGAGCAACGGTTGTCCCACATCATGTCCACCTTCGTGGAAAGTCTGGAAGGGACGGCCCAGACGCCCTACGCGTCTGAGAGAGAGGTAAAGCGTGTGGCCATTGCCCTTTTTACCTCCAACTCCTCGCTCTGTGGCGGTTTCAACGCCAATGCCATCAAAGCCTTCCACCGTCAGCTTGCCCACTACCGTGAGCAGGGCGTGGAAGTGGTGGAAGTGGTGCCCGTGGGCAAGAAGGCGGCCGATGCGGTCCGCAAGGCAGGCTTCCCCGTGGCTACGGACAATGCCCCCTTGCTCGACCATCCCGCCTACGACCCCGCAGCACAGCTTGCAGCCCATTTCATGCAGCGCTATGTGGATGGAGAAGTAGACCAGGTGGACCTCATTTACCACCACTTCAAAAGTGCCGGTTCGCAGGTGCTCCTTACGGAAACTCTCCTGCCCGTCGCCTTGGAAGCGGACAAGGAGACTGAACCGAAGGAAACGAACGGGCTGGCTCTCGATTTCATCGTGGAGCCTTCGCCGCAGGAAGTGCTGCAGGAACTCGTGCCGCGTTCGCTCCACCTCAAGCTCTTCACGGCACTGCTCGACAGCCTCGCCAGCGAACACGCCGCGCGCATCATTGCCATGCAAGTGGCCACCGACAATGCCGATGAACTCCTGCGCAGCTTGACGCTCACCTACAACAAGACCCGACAGCAGGCCATCACGGCCGAACTGCTCGACATCGTGGGTGGCAGCATGCAGTAAGAACAATAATAAACGCACTTTTAAGAACGCCTCTATACAGCCAGCCGTTTTCGACGTAGCTCGTATAGAGGCGTTTTTCAACAACCCGCATACCATCACTATGGGACGAACGAAATTTTCACAACGCGAAATAGACGCCATTGCCGGCTTGCTCCGACGCAAACAAGCGGGCAATCGCTACCAGCAGAAACTCATTCGCCACACCCTGCGAGTGGATTTTGAATTCAATATTTCCGACTTCAACACGCCTGGAGAAGCCTTCGGAGAAGACGAACTCCAGGCTGCCATTCGCCGTGGGGCCATCCAGATCCTTGACGAAGCCACCATCGCCGCCATGAAGGAGAAGCGACAGCGCGACAAAGAGCGTGATGCCGCCACCGCTCCAGCCGAAACTCCCATTGCGCCCGAAGCAGATTGGCAGCAGGCCATGAAAGAGTGGGAAGCCTGGGAACAGCACGAGAAAGGGGAAAACCAGCCGTCCTGACCGTAGGGCCACCGAGCATGGAGCTGGGAAGCCTCCCCTTTTTATTTCTCTTGGAATGGAAAACAAACAAATACAGGATGTAGTCACGCGGCGTGTGGAAACGCCTATCGGCCCCCTGTGGCTACAGGCAGGGCCCGCGGGGCTGTGTGCTTGCCAGTGGAGCGAACCCGCGGGTGATGTCTTGTCCCTTTCGGCACCAAGTGCCGAGTCTTTGTCGTGGCTTGACCGGGCCGAACAGCAGTTGGCCGCTTATTTCGGTGGACGTTCTGCTTCCTTTTCGCTGCCCCTCATTGTGTCAGCCACCCCCTTTACATTCAGCGTGTGGAGGGTACTTCAGACCATTCCCCCAGCCACAACCATTTCCTATTCCCTTTTGGCCCGCCGCGTAGGCAACCCTCGCGCTGTGCGTGCCGTGGCCCAGGCCTGTCGGCGCAATCCTTTTGCCGTCATCGTGCCCTGCCATCGCGTGGTAGGCGCCGACGGAAGTCTCACAGGCTATGCAGGCGGCACAGCCCGCAAGGCTGCCCTCCTGGCACTCGAACAGCAGTTCTACGCGCCGATTTAGAGAGAAAAATGCGCAGAAACAGCCCTTGCTCACCGGGAAAAGCCAAGAAAAGTGAAGCCGATATTTGCTGAGAATGATAAAAGTTGTACTTTTGCACCGCCGTTACGAGATAGCGGCATAATTCAAACCTATAAAAGCTTAAACAAAAAGAATGGCAACTAAAATCAGATTGCAGCGTCGTGGCCGTAAAGGCTATGCTTTCTACAGCATCGTAATCGCCGACGTAAGAGCACCACGTGATGGTAAGTTTACTGAAAAGATTGGTACGTACAACCCCAACACCAATCCTGCCACAGTAGATTTGAATTTCGACCGCGCCCTCTATTGGTTGGAGACCGGCGCACAGCCCACCGACACTGTTCGCAACATCCTCTCCGATGAAGGTGTTCTGCTCATGAAGCACCTCAAGGGCGGTGTACGCAAGGGCGCTTTCGACGAAGCCGCAGCTCAAGCTAAGTTCGAAGCTTGGAAGAACGAGAAGGCTGCTAAGGCCAATGCCGCTGCCGACAAGAACGCAGCTGACAAGAAGGCCGCTGTTGCAGCTCGCCTCGAGGCTGAGAAGAAAGTAAACGAGAAGATTGCTGAAAAGGTAGCTGAAAAGAAGGCTGCTGCAGCTGCTGCCAAGGCAGAAGCAGAAGCCGCTGCTCAGGCAGAAGCTGCTGCTGAAGCAGAGGCAGAAGCACCTGCAGAAGCATAATCTCGCAGATTTTACTTCCGACAAAGAAGAAACAAAGAGACCGACGCATCCATTTGCGTTGGTCTCTTTTACATTGTACGCATCGAGTCAGCGTCCACTCCTACAGACCTATATACACAACAACGGGATGCTCTGTGAAGAACATCCCGTTGCTGTGGGCAAAGATGGATTCGAACCACCGAAGGCGTAAGCCAGCAGATTTACAGTCTGCCCCATTTGGCCACTCTGGTATTTGCCCGTGTTCCTTAATTGAACGGTGCAAAGATAGGAACTATTTTTGTAACTTCCAAGCGTAATCGACCATTTTTATCGCTGTGAGGGCAAATTCTTTTCCTTTGTTGCCCAAACGGCCGCCTGCACGCTCTTCTGCTTGCTCGTGGGTGAGCACGGTGAGCAGTCCGAAGATGACGGGAATGTCGCCCATGGCGTTGATGCGGGCAATGCCTTCTGTGACACCTTGGCAGATGTAGTCGAAGTGGGGCGTGTCGCCCTTGATGACGCAGCCCAGGATGATGATTCCGTTCACGTGGCCGAACTTCGCCAGCTGCGAAGCCGCGTAGATGAGTTCAAAACTGCCCGGCACGTGCTTCACGGTGACGTTCTTCAAGGGTACGCCTTGTGCGGAGAGTTCTTCGAGCGTGCCTTCGAGGAGTTTGTCGGTGATGTCGTTGTTCCACTCGGTGACGACAACGCCAAAACGCATTTCGCTGGCGTCGGGGATGGGCTGGCCTTGGTCGGCTGTATAGGAGAAGGTTGAGGACATGGGGGAGAGGATTTGGAGTTTAATGTATATAGCTTGTTGCTTATTGTTCAAGGGGAACGGTTCCCTCGGTGAAAAGTTAAGGAGGTGGCGCGGGCCCGCGTCACCTCCTTAAAAATGGGGACATGAGAGGCGTCAGCTTTCTTACTTGCTGAGCTTTTCGATATACTTGTCAATGATGGCGTCCATCACAACGTCGCCCTGCTGCTGGCGAGAGCAGATGGGAGCCGAGGGATAGTCGGCCTTGATTTGCTGATAAACCTGGAGTGCTTCGTCGTTCTTCTTCTGGTTTTCCAGAATGAGACCGGCCTGGAAGAGGTATTCAGCGCTGAGGGCAGGGACAGAGGTTTGCTTGGCAGCCTTCTTGAAAGTGTCGACAGCCTTGTCGAGCTGCTTGTCCGAAGCGTAGCAGTTGGCGAGGGCGAAGAGGGCCTGGGCAGAAATGGTGGCGTCGCCCTGCGTGCTGAAGTCTTCGAGATACTTGATGGCTTCCTTCGTCTTGCCGAGCTGGTAAAGGCAGAGGCCAGCTTCGTACTTGGCCACGTTGCCTGCATCGGTTGAACCGTACTTGGAAGCGATGGCTTCGAGGCCGAGTGTCTTGCCTTCGCCCTTCAGTGCCTTTTCGTAGTCCTGCGTCATGATGTACTTCTGCATGGCGATGCCCAGGAGTTCCTGTGCCTTGTCTTCGCGGGGCTTGGAGTAACCGTAGATGTAGGCGAATGTGCCGCCGACAACGACCACAATGGCTACGATGGCCGTGATAATCTGCTTCTTGTACTTGACGATGATAGCCTCGGACTTGGCCAAGGTTTCGTTCACATCGAGATTCTGGTTGTTTGCTTGTTTGCTCATATTGCTTTTTGTTCTTTTGTTTCAGTGGGAGAGGCCAGGTGCTTTGTCAGCACCAAATTTGGCAGCGCAAAAGTACAACTTTCTATCGAACATACTGCCTTGCGACTTGATTTTTTGGCCTTTCCCTTGGCTTTTTATGGTTTTGCGCTTTAATTTTGCGGGTAATTATGATACTCAAGCATCTTTCCATCTTTAACTATAGGAACATTCTTCAGGCCGACCTGGACTTTTCGCCCAATGTGAATTGTCTGGTCGGCGCAAACGGCATGGGCAAGTCGAACGTGCTCGACGCCATCTACTATCTGTCGTTTTGCCGAGGGTTTGCCAGTGCGCAGGACGCGCTGAACGTGAACCATGGAGCCGACTTCTTCATGCTCGAGGGGCAGTACGAAAGCGAGGCGGAGGCAGCGCTGCGCGTGAACGTTGCGCTGAAGCGCGGCAGCCGGAAAAGGCTGAAGGTGGACGAGAAGGACGTGAAGCGCATTTCGCAACACGTGGGGCGCATCCCCTTGGTGGTGATTGCCCCTTCCGACTCCGCACTGATCAGCGGAGGCAGCGAAGAGCGGCGCCGCTTCATGGACACCGTCATCATGCAGTTCGATGCTCCCTATTTAGAAGCACTCATCCGCTACGAAAAAGCCCTGGGCCAGCGGGGCGCCCTGCTCAAGCAGGAGGCCGAACCCGACGCTGCCGTGATGGACGTGATTGAGGACATGATGGCCGAGGCGGCCGAAGTGATTTATGCCGCACGCAAACGTTTTGTAGAAGCCTTCGAACCCCTCTTCCTCGAACTCTACGCCCGGCTTTCGGGGGTGGAGGGCGAACAGGTGGCGCTTCAGTACGAGAGCCACGGCGCGCGCGGTGACTTCCGCCGACAGTGGCGCGAGTGGCGGGCCAAGGAACGCATCGTGGGCTATACGCTCCACGGCGTACACAAGGATGACTTGTTGCTGACGCTGGGCGGATACGGCGTGAAGCGCGAGGCTTCGCAGGGCCAGCAAAAGACGTTTTTCATCGCCATGAAACTGGCGCAGTATGTGTTCTTGAAAAACATGGGGAAGGAGCGCACGCCTCTGCTCCTGCTGGACGACATCTTCGACAAACTCGATGCCCATCGCGTCTCGCGCATCATCGACTATGTTTCCACTGCGGCCTTCGGCCAAATATTCATCACCGACACCCGTCGCGACCACCTCGACCGCATCCTGGCGGCCACGGGACGGGACTACAAACTCTTTACGGTGGAGAACGGAGAAATCGCGGGCTGAACTCCTTGCGGTACAGACAAGAAATGAGGTGGAGCGCCCAGTGCGGTGCTCCACCTCATTGTCTTGGTTCGCCCGACATGGGCATAATCTAATGGGTGAAAGTCCCGAGCGCGCCC
>CAMGGA010000014.1 GCA_946055515.1 uncultured Bacteroidales bacterium | reverse complement strand
GATAGGCGCGCAAACAAAACCCCGAAGGGGTTGCAAGCTCCCAGCCCAGGGCAAGGGTTGGACAGACGCGCAAACGATGCGCCCCGAAGGGGCAAAAGCAATGGCAGGAGAGCACTTCTGTCGCTGCTTTTGCCCCTTCGGGGCGCATTGTCCGTGTATCGGGTCTACCCAGGGTGCCGCTCCCTACGGTCGCTTGCCCTGGGCTGGGAGCTCATTGCCCCTCCGGGGCGCACGTTGAACGCTTGGTATTTTCGGGGCGAGCCTCCGCCGCTCCCGCGCCGCCCAATACTAAAATGTTCTCTTCGCTGTGCCTATAGGCCGTGAGGTCCTCGAAGAGCTTCTTCTTCAGTTCGTCGAGAGCCCCGTCGCGGAGCTGCCGCCGGTTGTATTTGAGCCAGTTCAGCAGGACGTGTTCGTCTACATGATGGCGCGAAGGAAATCGCTTGTACATCCCTACAAAGTTCTTCACCGACAGATATTTCAACTGCCACTTGGGGTCGTATTTCCCGACATTGTCGAGAGCCTGTTCGAGTTCGTTGTACATCGTCCGTTAGGGGGATAGAAAGAGGTTAACGATTGGAACGTACGAAAGCGAGCCTGTTCCACACTGGCCCGACTATGGGCTGGAAAAGCCGCGGGAGGCTTTGCCCCGAAGGGGACTGCCGCGCCGCTTCTCCAGCCCATGATTGTCAGGCTGTGGATAAAAGAAGGGGAAGCCGAGGCTTAGTCCCACTCGAGGATAACCTTGCCGCACTGGCCCGACTCCATGATGTCGAAGCCCTTCTGGAAGTCGGCCACGGGGAAGCGGTGGGTGATGACGGGCGTGAGGTCGATGCCCGACACGAGCATTTGCTCCATCTTGTACCAGGTTTCCCACATCTCGCGGCCATAGATACCCTTGATGGTCAGGGCCTTGAAGATGATTTCGCTCCAGTCCACCGTCGTGGTCGGAGGCAGGATGCCGAGCTGGGCAATCTTCGAGCCGTTGTACATGTGGCTCACCATATCGCGGAAGGCCACGGGCGCGCCGGACATTTCGAGGCCCACGTCGAAGCCGCGGATGCCGAGTTTATCCATGGCCTGTGCCACGGTTTCGCCGTTCTTGGCGTTGACGGTGCAGGTGGCACCCATCTTCTTGGCGATTTCGAGGCGGTAGTCGCTGAGGTCAGTGACCACGATGTTCTTTGCGCCGGCAAACTTGGCGATAGCCGTAGCCATGGTGCCGATGAGGCCGGCACCCGTGATGAGCACGTCCTCGCCGAGCAGCGGGAAGCTGAGCGCCGTGTGCGTAGCGTTGCCGAAGGGGTCCATGATGGCCGCCATGTCGTCGCTGATGCGCGGGTCGAGCTTCACCACGTTGCTCTCGGGGATGCAGAGGTATTCAGCGAAAGCACCGTCGCGGTTCACGCCCACGCCAATGCTGTTCTCGCAGATGTGCTGGAGACCGCGGCGGCAGTTGCGGCAGTGGCCGCAGGCAATGTGGCCTTCGCCCGTCACGCGGTCGCCGGGCTTGATGTTGCGCACACCCGGGCCCACCTGCTCCACGATGCCCACATACTCGTGGCCGATGGTCATCGGGGTCTTGATGGTCTTCTGGCTCCACTCGTCCCACTTGTAGATGTGGAGGTCTGTGCCGCAGATGGCGGTTTTCTTGATTTTGATGAGTACGTCGTTCACGCCCACTTCGGGCACGGGTACATCTTCCATCCAAATGCCTTTCGTAGGCTCTTTCTTGACTAATGCTTTCATGTTGCTGTATAGATAACTTGGTTTAAGGCACGGCGGGCTGTACGGCCCCGGCCTTTTGCGAATGCAATATTTCTATTTTAAATGCAATATTCCTATTTAAATACGAGATACCCAAACATTGGGCCCGCTTTTTACATTTTCTTTGCCCGGGGCGCCGTTTTCATAGAGATTTTCGGCAGCGCCCGGCTGCGAGAAATCAAATTTGTCGGCCGCTCTCGCTTGCACGGAATTTCGCGAACAGCAAGAGGCAAACGGCTGCCGTGCAGCCGGCCACCCCATTGCCTACGGCGGGCGCGAGGGCGAAGGCAAAGGGACTCGTGAGCAGGTAGGAGACGCACACCACCGTCATGAACACGGCGGGCACGAGGGTCAGCCAATAGGCCCGCCCCTGCTTCGAGAGCCACACGGTGAGCGTCCAGAGCGTAAACACCGCCAGCGTCTGGTTGGCCCAGCCGAAGTATTGCCACACCACGTTGAAGCCGTTCGGATTGTCCACCTGCCAAAACAGCAGCGCGATGGAAACGACAAAGAGCGGGAGGCTCACCGCGAGCCGCTTCGCCACGGGGCGCTGCGACAGGTGGAAGAAGTCGGCCACGATGAGGCGGGCACTGCGAAAGGCTGTGTCGCCGCTCGTGATGGGCGCTGCCACCACGCCGAGCAGGGCCAGGATGCCGCCCACCACGCCGAGCCAGTCGTTGCACACGAGGGTCACCACCGCCGGGGCAGGTGTGGCAAACCCCACGTTCGCCGCCCCTTCGATCAGGGCGTAGCCCGGGGCGGGACTGCCGTAGAAGAAATACATCGACACCGTGGCCCAGACCAGCGCCACGACGCCTTCCGTGATCATGGCCCCGTAGAAGATGGGGCGGCCAAGGCGTTCATTCTTCATGCAGCGCGCCATCAAGGGGCTCTGCGTGGCATGGAAGCCACTGATGGCCCCGCAGGCGATGGTGATGAAGAGGCAGGGGAACAAAGCGCCCATGCCCGAGGCAGCCCCGCCCCCGTCCGTATGGGCCAACCCGTGCCAGAGTTCGGGCAGCACGGGCCATTTCACCAAAAGGCACACCAACAGCGCGGCGGCCATGAACAGCAGCGAAACGGCAAAGAGCGGATAGATCCGCCCGATGATGCGGTCGATGGGGAGCATCGTGGCCAGCACATAGTAGGCGAAGATGATCCACACCCAGACCCAGGTAGAGCCACAAAGGCTCCCGAGGATGAGGGCAGGACTGTACACGAAGACCACGCCGACCATGACCAGCAGGAAGACCGAGAAGACCAGCACCGCGGGGCGCATTCTCTTCCCCAAATAGCGCCCGATGAGTTCGGGCAGTCCAGCTCCGTCGTGGCGCAGCGAGAGCATGCCCGAGAGGTAGTCGTGGACGGCACCCGCGAAGATGCTGCCGAGCACAATCCAGAGGTAGGCTGCAGGACCGAACTTGGCGCCGAGGATGGCGCCGAAGATGGGTCCCGTGCCTGCTATGTTGAGAAACTGGATCATGAATACTTTCCAACTCGGCAGGGGCAGAAAGTCCACGCCGTCGGGGTGGGCCACAGCGGGTGTGAGCCGGTTGGCGTCGGGGCGCACGATGCGTTCCACCAAACGGCCGTAGAACATGTAGCCCAAGACGAGGGCTACGACTGAGAGAATAAATGTGAGCACGGGCAGAAAATAAAACCACGGGCGTAGCGAAGGAGCGGCACCACGCTGGGGAAGCGCGGCCAACCGCTCTCTCGCTCACCCATGGTCCTGGATTTTGAAGCGTGGACTATTTTTGAGCAAGGGGAGAAGCCTGGGTGTAGACGCGGGCAGCCAGTTCCTTGTCGAGCACATAGAGACCGTAGCCGCCGCCGTCACCGAGCATGCGGAGGTTGTCGATGAGGTTCTGTGCGTTTTCCTCTTCCTCCACCTGTTCGTCGATGAACCACTTCAGCATACTCTGCGTGGCGTAGTCGTTTTCGGCCGTAGCGAGGGCGTAGAGGTCATTGATGAGCCCCGTCACCTTCTGTTCGTGGGCGAGGGTGTTTTCCATCACGTCGAGGGGCGACTTCCATTCCGTGGGCACTGCCTCGATGGGGCTGAGCGTCACGCGTCCGCCGCGCTGGATGACGTAGTTGAACAGGATGCGGGCATGGTCTTGTTCCTCCTGGAACTGTACTTCAAACCAGTTGGCCATTCCCGGCTTGCCGTCGGCAGCACACCAGGCAGACATGGAGAGATAGAGATAGGCCGACCACATTTCGGCATTGATCTGGGCGTTGAGCGCCGCTTCAACTTTCTGATTGAGCATATTGATTAAGGTTTAAGTTATTCATGGGCAAAAGTAGTGCAAAGCGCATAAAGCGCGAAGCGGAAGTCAGAAGTTTTTGGAAAAATTAAGCTAAGGCGAGTCAAAACAGCCCCGTCTCCCCCTATTTCCGTACCCGCGGCCGCGCGGCCCGCCGTCCTCCCCCGGCCTTCGCTACTTCAGGTCCAATGGTCAGCAGGTGTGCCGGGAGACGACGGGCGGACTCCCGAGGCCGCGAAGGCCGTTTGCCTATACGCAAATTTCCCGCAAAAAATGTTTCAATCCTTCAGCCGCATTCCATTTCCCGATGATTTCCAATGAGAAACAGGATGAAGGATTTAAAAATCAAATCCTTCAGCAAGGTTCAGCCTGTCCGTCGCGTCACGTCTGCGTCCCGTCCATGCGGGCCTGCCGTCCGCCGCCCGCGCACAGCCCTGCCCTCCTGCTGCGGCAGGCTTTGGCGCTCCGACTCCGCCGACTGGATTTTCTGTCGCAGGCTTTGGATTTTCAGTCGCAGGCTTTGAAATTTCTGTCCCAGACCCTGTGTGCACTTCCCCCGTTGCTGAACCCTGCTGAAGGATTTCCGCAACAAATCCTTCAGCTTGTTTTACACTGAAAACCAGCGCAGTTCCATGATCGCTTGAAGGATTGAAACATTTTTCAGGGCAATAACTCACGTAGGGTACAAGCCGTTTTTACGCCCCAAAGGGCGGTTCTCCACGGGGCGAATGTGAAATCCTTGGAGCAAATCCTTTCGTTTGTCTGAGGTTTCCACTATTTTTGCAATTCAATCACGAAAAACAAGAACAAGTGAAAAATAAGAACAAACACAACGATTCTTCCCGGCGCCGCACGGCTCATGCCCCGGCGCCCGGGACGAAGCCCGCAGCCGGGCCCCGCATGAAGTGGGGACTCTCGCCCCGACGCCTGCAATGGCTCACCTACGGCTTGGGGTTCCTGGCGCTCTTCGCCTTCCTCTGCTGGGGCTACGGCGACGTGCTCACGCGCGCAGAGCAGGACAGCTACATCTCTTGCTCTGACGACTCGATGTATTTCCTCCTCAGCCAACCCTACGGCCGCCTCTGGTGGCTCATGCGCTGGCCGCTCCTGCTCTTCAAGTGGACGGCCCTCGGCGCGGCTGCGCTGGCGCTGGTCTACACGCTTACGGCGAAGTTTACGGACTATGCCCTGCGCCTGCCCCGCCATTGGATTGGACTGGGCTTCCTCGTGCCCGTCGCCGAAATGGGCTGGATGCTCTGGCGCGGCACGAACCTCTACTACAAGAGCGAGCCCTCGCAGTTCGTGGGCATCGCCTTGGCCTGCCTGTTGGCCACGGGGCTGCTGGCGGCCGTGGCCTGGCTCCTCAGCCGCAAGGTGAAGCACCCCGAAGTGGTCAGCCTGCGCCCCTACGGCCTGGCCGTGGCACTCGTGCTCATCGGGGGCACTTCCTGGGCTGCCCGCTACTTCAATGAAAACGAAATCCTCACGGCCCGCGTGCAACTCCTCACCGACCGGGGCGACTGGGAAGGCATCATCGAGGCGGCCCGCTCCGCCCGCCAGCCGTCGCGCGCCGTGGCGGCCTACCATGCCCTCGCCTTGCTCCAGACCGACCAACTCCTCGAGGGAATGTTCGACATCCCCTACGAGTATCCCGCCGTGCGCCTCGAAAAGCACGACGGCAGTGAGGAATACGGACTGTTCCTCGCCGACTGCAACCTCCACGCCGGCCTGACCAACCCCGGCTACCGCTCCGCCATGGACCAGCTCGTCATGAATGGTCCGCGCCTGTTCACGCTCAAGCGCCTGGCCATCTGCTCCCTGCTCAACGGGGAGGATGCGCTGTGCCGCAAATACCTCCACCTCATCGGGCAAATGCCTTTCGAGGGGGATTTTGTGGAGAAATACGGGAAAATGGTGGGCAAGCGGGAACTCATCGGGGAAGACCCGACGCTGGCGCACATTCTCCAGCTCTTCCCGCGCGAAAAGAAGTTTGAACAGAACTACCCGCCGCCCACGTTCCTCGGCTACAACATGCGTCTCGAGGAAGGTGCCGACGCCACACTCCACACTTCGGCCGCGGCCTGCCTCTACTCCAAGGACCTGCAGTCGTTCCTGCCCCGCGCCCAGGTGATGGCGGCGAAGGGGATGCGCTTCCCCGACTGTATGCAGCAGGCCATTGCCATCATGGCCCTGAAGCAGCCCGAACTCCTCCAGCAGTTCCCGCAGGTGGGCCGCTTCGTGCCCGACGAGGTGCGCAACTTCCTGCTCGACGCCAAGCCTTACGTGGGTGACCGCCTGCGCCTGCGCCACGAGCTCCGCGACCGCTGGCTCGGGACGTATGTCTATTACTACTATACGGAGAACAACGATCCCGACCAGGTCATGAAGCCTGCGGCCGGCGGACAAAGCGGCGTGAACTGATTCCGTCGCGCCTCTCTTTTCCACATTTCCAAACTGTCCTTTCTCTATGAAAACGAAAAATATCTTCCTCGGCGCCGTGGCCTTCACCCTGGCCCTGCTTTCCGCCTGTTCGGCGCCCGAGGCCCAAATCCCCACCCAAAGCACGCCCGTCAAGGAAACGGCACAAATCTATCCCGACTACCGCGACATCACCATTCCGCCCAACATCGCCCCGCTGAACATCCAGGTGAAATCGGCGGGCAAGGCTTTCGTAGGGTGTATCGAAGGCGCGGGGCAGCGCGTGATTGCAGCTGCCGGCGACGACGGCAAACTGCTCTTCGACTCGCTCGAGTGGCGCTCGCTCCTCACGCAGGCCAAGGGGAAAGACCTCACCGTCACGCTCTTTGCTGAACGCGAGGAGGGCTGGGTGAAGTTCCCCGCCTACAAGCTCAGCGTGGCCGCCGAACCCATCGACCGCTACCTCTCCTACCGCCTCATCGAACCCTCGTACGAGCTCTACCGGCAGCTGGGGCTGTACCAGCGCGACCTGGAGTCGTTCGACGTGGCCACCATCTACGAGAACAACCGCACCTTCGACGACGAGGAGAACCACTGCATCAACTGCCACAACTACCAGAACTATTCGACGAAGCGGATGCTCTTCCACGTGCGCGCCAAGCACGGCGGCACGGTGTTCGTGGAGAACGGGAAGGCCCAGAAGATGAACATGAAGGCCGACTCGGTGCTGTCGAACGCGGTCTACCCTTCGTGGCACCCAGAGAAGAACTGGGTGGCGTTTTCGTCGAACCAGACGGGCCAGGTGTTCCACGTGACGCACCGCGACAAGATTGAAGTGGTGGACTACGGCTCGGACCTCATCTTCTACGATGCGGACAAGAAACAGCTGTCGAACATCCTGAAGACGGAAGCCGACCTCGAGACCTTCCCCTGCTGGACGCCCGACGGGCGCAAGATATTCTACTGCTCCGCCCATGTCCCCGAGTTCGTGGGGAAGAACACCGCCGAGCGCCAGGACCTCATTTCGCGTCTTTGCCTGCAGGTGCGCTACAACCTCATGAGCATCACGTTCGACCCCGCCACACGGACCTTCGGAGAGCCGCAGCTGGAGTTTGACGCGGCCGCGGCGGGCCGCAGCTGTGCCGTGCCCCGCGTCAGTCCCGACGGGCGCTATGTGCTCTTCACGCTCGCTCCCTACGGCCAGTTCCACATCTGGCACTCCGCCGCCGACCTCTACGTGAAAGACCTTGCCACGGGCGAAGTGCGTGCGCTCCGCGAGACCAACAGCCCGAACGTGGAGAGCTACCACGGCTGGAGTTCGAACGGACGCTGGATGGTGTTCAGCTCGCGCCGCGACGACGGCTCCTACACACGCCCCTACATCGCCTACTTCGACGCCACAGGCCGCGGCCACAAGGCTTTCCTGCTGCCGCAGCGCGACCCTGAGCAGAACCTGCTCCTCACGAAGAGCTACAACGTGCCCGAACTGACCCGCGACGCGGTGACCATCTCGCCCGAGGCGCTGAAGGCGTGTGTCTACGACGACGCGAAGACGGGCAAGGTGAGCTACAAGTAGACGCACCGGCCTGCCCGGCAAACGTTCCCCCTATTCCAATCTTTTCAACATGGACTTCAAAGCACTCACTTCGGCGCGCTTCTCTGCGCGCAAATACGACCAGCGGCCCGTGAGCACGGCCGACTTGGACTATATCCTCGAATGTGCCCGCCTCGCGCCCTCGGCCGTGAACCGTCAGCCTTGGAAATTCCTCATTGTAAAGAGCGAGGCGGCGAAGGCGCGCTTGCGCCAGACTTACAACCGCGAATGGTTTGCCACGGCCCCGCTCTACATCGTGTGCCTCGCCGACACGTCGCGCTGCTGGACACGCAGTGCCGACGGGAAGGCGCACGGTGACATCGACGTGGCCATCGCTGCGGAACACCTCTGCCTTGCGGCCACGGAACGCGGCCTGGGCACCTGCTGGGTGTGCAACTTCGACCCCGCCCTGCTGCGCCAGCTCTTCCCCACCCCAGGCTACGAGGCCGTGGTCATTCTTCCCTTGGGACACATCGCCGCCGACTGTCCGCAGCGGCCCAAGGAACGGCGACCGATGGACGAACTGGTCGAACGGATGTAGCCGCGCCGTCTGCCGCACAGGGACTACGAAAAAGGGAGCTTATTCCCCCAAAGGAAAGCCCCCATTCTATATATCAAAAGGGAAAGCCCACGCGGACTTTCCCTTTTTCTTTTTCCAAAAGACTAAAGTTCTTCGGGCCACTCGGCCATCGCCCCCTTCTGCGTGCAGACGTAGGCGGCTACCTTCACGGCACGGGCATGCGCTTCGGCCACGGGCGTGCCGCGCAGGAGGTCGCTGACCAACGAGGCGGTGAAACTGTCGCCCGCACCCACCGTGTCGGCCACTTCCACTCGGGGCGTGGGCTGGAACGAAACGCCGTGCGCGGTGAAGATGTAGCTGCCGTTTGCTCCGCAGGTAAGCACCACCATCTCCAGGTCATAGCTGGCCATCAGCGAGCGGCACTGCGCTTCCACGTCGGTAGCGCCCAGACGGAGCAGGCGGGACAGCACAACGAGTTCTTCGTCGTTGATTTTCAGCACATTGGCCCTGCGGCACGAGGCTTCTATGACCTCCACCGTGAAGTAGTGCTGGCGGAGATTGATATCGAACACCTTGAGCCGCCCGGCGCCCTCGGGCATTGCGTCGAGGAAGCGCAGGATGGTCTGGGCCGAAGTGGCGCTGCGCTGGGCCAGCGTGCCCCAGCAGACGGCCTGCGCCGAATGGGTGAGGGCCTCGATTTCGGGCGTGAAGGGGATGTTGTCCCACGCCACTCCCTCGAGGATGTCGTACTGCGGGATGCCCTGTTCGCCCAGCGTCACGTTCACCACGCCCGTGGGGTAGTCCACGCGGGCCACGGCTTCGACATTCAGTTTCTTGTCGCGGAGTGCCTGGAGGGTTTCGTCGCCGAGCGCGTCCGTGCCCACGGCACTCACCACACGGGCGTCCATTCCGGCCTGCCCTGCGTGGAAGGCGAAGTTTGCGGGGGCACCGCCAATCTTTTTTCCGTCGGGCAGCACGTCCCAAAGGGCTTCGCCCATTCCTACTACTATCGGTTTGAGAGTTGTTTCCATTTTCGTGATTTGCATTTAGAGTTTAAGGTTATCGGATTACTTTTGTTGCAAGCGCGTGGCGAGGAAGCAGAGGTAGACTGCGGCAAAGGCCATCACGGCCACGGCACCCTGTTGGCCCACGGCGTCGGAGGCTACTCCCATGAGCAGGGGGAAGATGGTGCCACCGAAGAGGCCCATGATCATGAGCGCACTCACGGCGTTGGCTTGGCGCGGCGTGCGGTTCAAGGCAGCGGCAAAGATAATGGGAAAAATGTTGCTGTTGGCCAGACCTACCAGACCAATGCTCACATACAGCCCGGCTTCACTCTGCAACAGGGCGAGGCTGACGAGGGCCACGACCATGGCCACACAGCTCACGCCGAACACGAGGCGGGGCTGAATACGCTGCATCAGCGCGCCACCCACGAGGCAGCCCAGGGTGCGACAAACGAAATAGACGCTGGTGGCGAAGCCTGCCGTCTCGAGCGAGAGGCCCACACGCTCCATGAGGAGGCGCGGTGCGGTGGTGTTGGTGCCCACATCGATGCCCACGTGGCAAAGGATGCCGCAGAAAGCCAGGAAGACGAAGGGCTGGCGGAGCAGGGAGAGCGTGGAGCCGAAGCCACAGGCTTCGTCGGCCTCCTGTTCGCGGATGGGGGTGGCGGAAAGCACCAGCACGGCACCCACGGCGAGGAGTCCGTAGACGGCGAACAGCGTGCGCCAGCCGAGACCCGGGACGGGCAGACCGCCCATGGCGCCCCAAGCGGCGAGGAGCGGGGCTACGAAGGATGCAATGGCCTTGACAAACTGCCCGAAGGTGAGCGTAGAGGTCAGGCGCTCCTTGCTCACCACGTTGCTCACGAGCGGGTTGAGCGAAGTCTGCATGAGTGCATTGCCAATGCCGAGCAGGGAGAAGGTGGCGAGCATCAGCCCGTAGCTTTCGCCGAAGAGAGGCAGCACGAGGGAGGCCAACGTGACCAGAAGGGAGATTTCGACCGTGCGCTTGCGGCCTATGCGGTTCATGAGTATGCCCGTGGGCACGGAGAAGAGGAGAAACCAGAAGAACACGAGGGAGGGGAAGAGGTTGGCTTCAGCATCGGTGAGCCCGAGGTCTTTCTGCACGTAGTTCGTGGCGATGCCCACGAGGTCCACGAAGCCCATGGTGAAGAAGCAGAGGAGTACGGCCGAAAGGCGCAGGGATTTATGGAGTGACATGGTTTGCAAGTTTTGAGAAATGAGGATTTTGAAAACATGGCGAAGCCTTCTTGGACCCACTACTTCTAACCTTAATCTTTTACCTATCCATTGTATGTGGTGGTTGCCTTTTCGTTGTCCCACACACAGCGGCCCTGGAAGGCTTCGCGCATGTTCCGTCAAGTCTATTTAGTATTGTTATTTGCTGGAAACGTTCAAGTTATAGACCACGGCCTTGTCCACCTTGGCCTCGCCGTCGCTGAAGAAGCGGAGCTGGCTGTAGGGGTCGGTGGGGAAGACCAGATTGGTCATGGCCACGCGTCCGCCGTCCACGAAGAGCTCTACCGAGCAGCGGTCCACAAAGATGCGTACCTCATGCGCCTCGGCAAACGCCTCCACGGGAGCGTAGGTGGCGAGGGCAAAGTCGTTCTTGTAGTTGAGCGTACGTTCCACGGTCTGCTTGCGCGAAGCTTCCGTCTCGAGGTGGTGCGGTTCCGTCTTGTCGGCAAAGTCGGAGATGCCAGCTTCCGTGCGGTCCATGACCACGCGCCGGTTCTCGGCATCGAAGTAGACCAGCGTCTTTTCGCCCTTGCCGTTCAGGATTTCCACGCCGCTGCGGCCCCGGGCGTCCGGGGTCAGCGTGAACACGAGTTCGAACGCACCGTTTTCGCTCACCTTCTCCGCTTTCTTCTCGCCGAGGGCAAAGGCACCGAGTTCCGTAGCCTTGCCGCGCAGCTTGGCGAGTTCATCCACGGGGGCGGCGCTCAGGTAGAGTGCGCCGTCGCGACCCGTGAAGAGCTTCAGTTCGCGGGGCAGCGCATTGGCCGAACGGAACTGTCCCTTGGAGGGCGTGAGGTTGGCATACTGCCAGTTGCTCATCCAGGGCATGGCGATGGTGCGTCCCGGGGTGTTGGAATAGCAGACGGTGGCGTAGTGGTCCTTGCCCCAGTCGAGCCATTTCGTCACTTGGGGTGCGGTGTCGGGCGTGAAGCGACGGCCGTCGAAGTCGCCCGTGAAGTACATCGTGCCGCTGCCGCCGTAGGTGAAACCGGGGTTGATGTTCACGATCATCACCCACTTCTGCTTCGACTCGTCGCCATCGACGGGAAGCTGCACGAAGTCGGGGCATTCAAACTGGTTGGGCTGCGGGCCGTAGCCTTCGCCCCATTCGCTCAGGTAGGTCCACTGCTTCAGGTCGCGGCTCTCGTAGAAGCGCATGTTCTTGTCGGCGCTCACGATCATCACCCATTTCTTTTCGGGGGCATACCAGAAGACCTTGGGGTCGCGGAAGTTTTCCAGGCCGTCGAAAGGCGTGACAATGGGGTTGCCCTCGTACTTCGTGAAGGTGCGTCCGTTGTCGGTGCTGTAGGCCATGCACTGCTGCTGGCGCTGGTGGCCAGGCGTGGTGTTGGTGTGAGAGGTGTAGAAAGCGACGATGTTGTCCTTGCCGAAGCCGGCCGAACCCTCATGGTCCACGATGCAGGAGCCGCTGAAGATGTGGCCCATCGTGTCGCGCTCGATGGCCGCGGGAAGGTGCTGCCAGTGAACGAGGTCGCGGCTCACGGAGTGGCCCCAGTGCATGTTGCCCCACACGGAGCCGTAGGGATTGTACTGGAAATAGAGGTGATACTCGCCGTCCTTATACACCAGGCCGTTGGCATCGTTCATCCAGCCGTAGGAAGGCGTGTGGTGGTAGAGCGGGCGGAAGGTTTCGCGGTTCGTCACGTCGAAGGTGTCGGCGAGGGCCATTTCCTGCCAGGCCAGGGCATTGGCGGCGAGGCCACGCACGACGAGGGAGTCTGTGCCTTCGGGCAAGAGGAAGGGCACGGTGTAGTCCACCTTGTCCACGGCGAGGCGCACGTCCATCGCCACGCCGCCGCGCATCACCTGCGCTTCGGGTTGACTTTCCTGGATGGGGAGCATGACGTATTTGGCCTTGGTCGCGATGTGAGCCACGGTGAGGCTGTCGCCCTGGTGGGCAAAGGAGATGGCGTCGCCGGCGTTGTTGCAGGCCACGAGGCCGGATGCTGCGGCCATGAGGAGGAGAGACGGAGAGAGAATATGGCGTTTCATGATAAGAGAATGATTTTCTTTGTTGATAAAGGGTTTGTTTGGAAAAAGATGGAGGGAGGGGCGCTGCCGAAGCAGGGCAGCGCGGCCCGCCCTTAGAAGGTGATTTTAGCCGAGAACTCCACGGTGAACGGACGGATGTAGCTGCCCGACATCCAGGCGCCGCTGTATTGTGCGGCATCGGCCTTGTCCACGAGTTCAGCACCGGCGATGCTGCCCTTGGCCCCCGTCTGGTTGAGGAAGTTGATGACCGTGGCGCCGAGCGTGAGGCCCTTGGCGGCTTTCCACTCCACGCCGCCGAAGGTTTCCCAGCGGCCGTTGAAGTAGTAGGCGTTCTTGATGTTGGCGTAGGTCTTGGAGAAATAGCGGAAGGAGGCCCAGAGGCGCACGGCATCGTTGAGGAAGGTGTAGGAGGGGTCGAGCTCGATGAGCACCTTGGGGATTTCCGTCACCGTGTTGCCCGTGGCATTGATGGTGCTGACCGTGCCGTCGCTGAAGGTGACGCTGGTCTCGTACTTCTTGTACTTGGGGCGCTGGTAGGTGAAGAGGAAGTGGAAGTCAAATCCCTTGAAGGGCTTCACCTGGGCGTCGGTGGTCCAGCCGATGGTTTCGATGTCGTAGGTGAGTGCCGAAGCCTTCACGTCGTGGGCATCGTTGGGATTGATGAGGTTGAGCGTGGAGTTGTTGTTCGTCTTGCCGATGTACGACACGAGGGAGGTGAGGCTGAGCCAGTCGTTGTTGTAGTAAACTCCGACGCGTCCGAGGGGGATGGCGATGCGTCCCGTGTTGGGCATTTCGGCGGGCGAGAAGTCGTTCATCTTGGGGCGCTGGGTGTTGTAGGTGAAGTCGCCCGTGAAGCCGAACTTGTCGTTTACCTTGTAGGTGAGGGCGGCGGTGAAGGCCACGTTCAGCCAGTCGTACTTGTAGGCTGTGGGGGCTATGAGGGTGCCGTCGGCGGCCGTTGCGCCGAGGTGGTAGTTGGCAAAGCGACCCACATACTTGCCGTCGGCATTGCGCACGGCTGCATTCTCACCTTGGGTGTGCTGCCATTCGAGGCGTGCGCCGTAGTAGGCGTTCCACTTCGGGGCGAAGTCCCAGTCGTGGGTGGCGTAGAGGGCGAGCTTGTTCTCGTCACCCTTGTAATACTCCGAGGCGTTTTGGTTGAAATTGTAGTAGGGCGTCGAGCCGTAGTAGTGGCTCTTATCGTTCGACGTGCCGTAGAGTAACTGCGGGGTGGCCTCGACGGTGTGGTCGTACATGGTGGTACACGAAGCGTAGTCTACCTTGTAGTGCCACTGGTTCACGCCCACGCGCCAGGTGGCGTGCGCCAACTTTTGCCGGAGTTCGGAGGTGAAGAAGGTCTCGTCGATCTTTCCGCGGTTGAAGCACGACATGCGGCTCTGCACGTGGCCCGCGTAGGGGGTGAGCGTGCCGTCGGCAGCCTTCAGGAAGTAACCGTCCGAAGCGTCCACTTCCGACATGGCCATGGGCGTCTGGTAGAGATAGGAGCCGAGGGCGTGGTCGTACTTGAAGCGGGTGTCCCACTCGAAGCCGCGGCCGAAGCGCAGGGTGTTGAGCAGAGTAATCTGGTTGCCGCGGCTGGCCGTGGCGTCGTAGAGGCTGGTTTCCTTCACCTTGCCGTCGCGCATGTCCATGTAGAGAATGGACGACTCGTTGGGGAGGTAGGAGGTGGTGCCGAGGGAGAAGCCGGGGATTTCCCTCACCGAGCCGTCGCCCACGTAGATGAAGGGCGCGCCCGTGGTGGCGTTGGAGAGCCAGTGGCTGTTGCTGTAGTGGTAGACGGCCGAGAAGCGTCCGCGCCCCGCGGCGTAGTCCTTGGAGAGGGCAAATTTATAAATCTCCGTGCGGTCTTGGTACTGTGCGAAGCGGAGTTTGAAGCTTCCGGGGTCGAAATTCTGGTAAGTGCTGCCGCTGTAGTACCATCCCTTGCCGAGTGCGCCGTGGACGTTCAGGTCGAACTGTTGCTTGCCGAAGTGGTCGCCCACGTAGTTCACGAGGCCGGCGAAAGGGCGGGTGGCTTCGGTGCCGAGCTGGTCGAAGGAGTTGACGGCGTAGCCGATGTTTCCCGTGGTGATGGCCGTTTCGGAGATTTTGAGCAGTCCGGTGTGTGCGAGACTGCCGTCGCCGCGCCAGTGGGTGTTGATGTTGTGCGGATTGTTGTTGTAGACTACGGGGAGGCCGTTTTCGAGCACGTTCACGTCGCCGCCGGGGAGTCCGATGGAGATTTCGCGCGGTCCGTTGGCGCTCGCGGCGTTGAGCATCACGTTTCGGCCGCTTTCTTCTTTGGAACGCGTGCGGAGCGAGTCGTTCTGTTCGCTTTGTGCCGTGGCGGGGAGGGCCAGGTTGGCGAGGGCTACAAAGGGAAGCGCGTGGAGGCACAAGGCCTGGAGGGTTGTCCGATTTTTCATGCGTAATCAGATTTATGGATATGGGTGAAAATTGTTTGTTTCGTTGCTGCGGAAGCAAGTCTGCTTGGCTGCTTTCGACGGTGCAAAAGTAGGGAGCGACCAAGGGGAGGATTGTAAAAAACGTCTCAGACTCTTGCAGAAATGATGCAATGAAACAAATTTCACAGCCCTTGCAACAAAAGTTACAGGGACAGGAGGGGCTTGGGGAAACTGCGGGGGCAGTTCCCTCATTGGGGCACTGAAGATTGGCTCACAAATTTTATAGAATGTATAGGCAGGAACTCTTAAAGAAACGTGCAAATCCTTGCGCCTTTGCTTTCGTGTGTAGTCATGCTTTTACTAAATTTGTCCCCGAAAACCTTGAATCGACATTCTCCTCATGAAAATCCACATTCCCCATATTCCTCCCCAAACATGGCCGGCCGTCGTGGGCATGATGGCCCTGCTGCTCCTCGCGGGATGCCGCAAGGATAGCGAGCAGTGCCACATCGGCGTGGCGCAATGCAGCGACGATGCCTGGCGCAGGCAGATGAACCGCGAAATGAAGACGATGGCGGCCACCCGCCACGACGTGGTGCTCCACTTCCGGCACGCCGCGGACAACAGTGCCCGGCAGGTGGCGCAAATCGACAGTTTCGTGAACGAGGGAATGGACCTTATCATTGTCGCTCCCAACGAGGCGGACACGGTGTGCGCCGCGGTGGAAAGGGCGGAGAAGGCGGGCATCCCCGTGGTCGTCGTGGACCGACAGGTACACACGCCCCACTTCACCGCCTACCTCGGCGGCGACAACCTGAAGATGGGGCGCGAGGCGGCAGCCTACTTTGCCGCCACACATCCCGAGGGCGGCACCGTCTGGCAGGTGACAGGATTGGGCGGCAGCACGCCGGCCAGAGAACGTGCCCAAGGCTTTGCCGAGGAAATGAAGCACCACGCGCAGTTTCGCCTGCTCCCCGCGGCCGACGGAGGCTGGAAGGCCGAGACGGCAGCCGCACAGACGAAACGACTGCTCGCACAAGGCCAACGGCCCGACTTCGTCTTCGCCCACAACGACCCCATGGCAGCTGCCGTGGAGCAGGTGATGGCAGCCCATGGCCTCCACCCGGCCATCATCGGCGTGGATGCCCTCGACGGCAAGGGGCTCGGACTGAACCTCGTGGAGGAGGGCCGCCTGAAGGCTTCGCTCATCTACCCCACGGCGGGCGACCGCGTGATGGACGTGGCGCTGCGCATCCTCGACGGGCAACCCTTCGAGCGCTCGCAGTCGTTCACCACGGCACTCGTGACAAAGGACAACGTGAACATCTTCCGCCAGCAGGGCCGACAGATGGCCGAACGCGAGGAACGCATCGCCAATCTCGGCTCTGTGCTGAGCTCTACCCTCTCGGAGTACCACACGCAGCAGCTTCTGCTCGGCCTTGCCGTGGGGGCGGCGCTCCTGGTCATGCTGCTCTTCGCCGTGGCTCTACGTGCCTTCTGGCTCAAAGCGAAATGGAATGAACGCCTCGAGAAGCAGAACCGGCTGCTCGAGAAGCAGCGCGACGAACTCGCGGAAATGTCGCGGCAGGTGGAGGAGATGGCGCAGTCGAAACTGAACTTCTTCACCAACGTTTCGCACGACTTCCGCACGCCGCTCACCCTCATCGCCGGGCCGCTCGAACAGCTCTTTGAAAAGGCTCCGCCCGAAAGCGAGGACCACGCCCTGCTGGCCATCGCCCGCCGCAACGTGGCCGTGATGCAGCGCCTCGTTTCGCAAATCCTCGACGTGCGACGCATGGAGTCGGGACAGATGGCGCTCCACTTGAGCCGCGTGCCGCTCCGCGAGAAGCTCGGGGAGTGGACTTCGGGCTTCCTCCCCATGGCGAAGGCCCACGACATCGAGCTCCTGACTGACTTTTCGCACCTGGCCCTGCCCGAAGATACGCTCTGGCTCGACGAAGAGAAGCTCGAGCGCATCTGTTTCAACCTCCTCAGCAACGCCTTCAAGTTTACGCCCCGCGGCGGACACATCTGCCTCTCTGCCTCGACGGCGACCGACAGCATCGGCCGCCTGCTCACGCTCCGCCTCAGCGACTCGGGACGGGGCATGAGTCCCGAAGAGGCAGCCCACGTATTCGACCGTTTCTACCAGTGCGACGACCTCAACGGAGGCTCGGGCATCGGACTGACCGTAGCCCAGGGCTTTGCCCGCCTCCACGGCGGCACAGTCCGCGCAGAGAGCGACGGGCCGGGCTGCGGCACTACCTTCGTGGCCACGCTCTACGAACAGCCCGCACCGGCTGATGGGCTGGAACATACGGCGGGCACGGGGGCCATGCACATCAATCCGCTGGAAATCATGCCTTCCGAAACGGAGGCTTCGCAGCCAGCCCCCGGGGAGGCCAAGAAACCGCTCCTTCTGGTCATCGACGACAACGAGGACATCCGCAACTACCTCCGCGCCATGCTGGCAAGGGACTTCCGGGTGACGACAGCTGCCGACGGTGCCGAGGGGCTGAAGGCCACGCAGTCCGAACGCCCCGACATTGTCGTGTGCGACATGATGATGCCCGTGATGGACGGCCTCTCCTGTCTGAAAGCCATCCGCGCGGATGCCGAAGTCGGTTGCACGCCGGTGGTGATGCTCACGGCCTGCGCGCTCGACGCAGAACGCGTGGCGGGCTACGAGGGAGGTGCGGACGCTTACGTGGCGAAGCCTTTCAGCTGTGCCGTGCTGCGCGCCCGCCTGCTGAGCCTGCTGGAGGGCCGGCGCCGCTTCCGCGCCCTGCTGGCTGCGGGCACGGGGCTGCCCGAGAGCGTGGCGGTGCCGGAGGAGGACAAGGACTTTGCCCTCCGTCTCCGCCGCCTCATCGAGGCGCACTTGTCCGAATCTGACTACAACGTGGAGCAGCTGGCGTGCGGGATGGCGCTGAGCCGTGCCCAGCTCTACCGCCGCGTGAAGCAGCTGTCGGGGGATTCGCCTGTGGAAATCCTGCGCAAGGCGCGACTGACCCGTGCACGCGACTTGCTGGCAGCGGGGGCTGCGCCGGGCGAGGTGGCCTATGCCACGGGCTTCTCTTCGCCGTCGTACTTCAGCAAATGTTTCCGCGAGGAATATGGCTTCACGCCTTCGGAGGTGGGGGCAAAGGCTTGATGACTCGCACCCAAGGAGCTGCGGTTCGCACCTCAATACGCCGCAGTCTTTGCTTCGCCAAGGTAGGCGGCGGCTCGGCAATGCAAAAGAAAATCCTGCAGCTTTTATTTTGCATTGCACTCGCCTTGCACTACCTTTGGCATAGCAGCAGTGAGATGCCGCAGCTCCTCAGTATGGCCTTGCAATCCCTGGCTTTGAATTTTCAATCCCTGGCTTTGAATTTTCAGATGCAGGCTTTGGCGTTTCAAAAGCAGGCTTTGGCGTTTCAAAGCCACGGTTGGGAGGAATTGCACCACTGGCTGGCATGGCCACCGACACGAAGGACATTGAGCTAAGCCCGCCTGATGTATGGGCAGACATTATTGACCTTTAGAACACCCTATTCAAGGTGCTAATAATCGTAAATGTCAAAAAGCCCCCGCGTGAAAGCTTCACGCCCCGAGCCTTCACACGGCTTTTCCTTGGCTCTCAAACAGAAACATCCATTCTGTGAAGCTGTGAAGCCTTTTTTCGGACATTAAAATACGTATATACGCGCGCGTAAAAGCCCCAAACTACAGGTAGGTCGGGGAGCTCTTTGGAGGTACCTTGCCACGCTTTCTCTCAAAAAGTGCCACAAAAAAAGTATTTCTTTCCTCTTTCTTCAAATATTATTTGCACCTTTGCGAAATGCAAACTTTCTGTGGCTGCAACCCGCTTCCACCGCCCTACCCCACGCAATGGCCTGTAGACGGGGAGCGATGAAAGAGGTACAGCACGTTTCATTAAGCCTGAATGGATAGTATCATGAAAAAGAATTTGGTGCTGGCTCTCCTGGCCGTGCTGGCTACGGGATGGGCAAAAGCGACAGTTTTGTTCCCCTTCTACACGGACCTCTCGACGGACTACAAGATGATTGTGCGCATGGTCGATGAGCGCCTGGAGCAGGTGATGCACAAAGGCAGCTCCTCGTGGGGAAGCATGACTGATTGCGCCTGCTTCCTGGACGATGTGGTGCCGGAAGACGTGAGCAAGACCACGATGGGCGACAGCATGGTAGTGTACGTCTCTCCTTTCCACGCAAAGGAGGTTGATACGATCGAGACGGAAAATAAGGTCTGCGCCATCTACCTCCTGAAAAGAAAGGACCGCGTGGACATTTACTACACCGAGAGCTCGGCCCTGCAACAAAAGAAGTGGCAGGAGGAAATCGCCGCCGGGAAGTTTGACAGCCAAACGGAACTGACGGAAATCAAGGCTGGGACGAAACAGTAGACGACCTGCCTCAATATGCTTGAATTATTCTCAAAAAAATATCTTAAATCTTTCAAACCATGAAGAAACGCCATTTCACCCTGCTGCTGGCAGCGGCCCTGCTGCCCGGCGCACTGATGGCCCAAAAGGTGGACCGCACGAAGTACCGCGACTACAGCGACCAACTGCGGCCCGACGCTTCGCTCCTCACGCCCAAGGCGATGACGGGAGCGAAGTCTACGACCAAAAGGCCCGACCACGTAAACAATGCCGAAACGCCTTATTTCCCGCCCGTGTTTAACCAGGACGGCGGCTCCTGCGGCTCGGCTTCGCGCATCTGCTACATGTTCTCGCACGAACTGAACGCTTTCCGCGGAACGGACGGCAAGGACCCGAACAATTACTACCCCTCGCACTTTGTGTGGCTGCTCACGAACGGCAACTCGGGCAAGGAGGCCTTCGTGATGAACGTAGGCGTGCCCTCGGCGGCTACCTACGGCGGACAGACTTACTCGAAACTCTTCGGCTACCAGGAAGAAGTGGACTGCGACTTCGGCTGGATGACGGGCTACGAGAAGTGGTACTCGGCGATGTTCAACCGCATGGTTTCCACGGCCAACTTCCCCCTAAGCGTGCAGACCGAAGAGGGACGCGAGGCGGTGAAGAACTGGCTCTGGAACCACAACGGCGACACGGATTTCCATGCCGGCGGCCTGGCGGGCATCGGCGTGGCCAGCGGCGGCGACTGGCAGGGCATCTCGTCCACCCCGGTCAACGACGAACTGGGCGTGACGGGAAAATACTACGTGAACAAATGGGGCACCTCGGTGGACCACGCGCTGACGATCGTGGGCTACGATGACCGCATCGAGTTTGACCTCAACGGCAACGGCATCTACGGCGAGGCTTCGGCCGACGAGAAGGGTGCCTGGATTGTGGTGAACTCGTGGAGCCCCTGGTGGTGCAACGATGGCTTCATCTACTGCCCCTACGCCCACGGCGGGGCCTGGTTCAACCAGGACGGCACGATGGGCAACAGCTGGTGGTATCCCGAAGTGTACCACGTGCGCAAGAACTACCGCCCGCTCCGCACGATGAAGATACGCATGGACTACTCGCGCCGCTCGGAACTGCTCATCGGCGCGGGCGTCTCGACGGACCTGAACGCTACGGAACCGCAAACGTCTATCGCTTTCGACCACTTCAAGTATGCCGGCGACGGACACAACGGCGACTCCATCCCGGCGCCCGAAGTGCCGATGCTGGGCCGATGGGCCGACGGCAAGCTCCACGACGAACCGATGGAGTTCGGCTACGACCTGACGGACCTGAGCAACAAGTTTGACCAGGATATGCCGCTGAAGTATTTCCTCACCATACAGACGAAAAGCACGGCCGTGGGCACGGGCCACGTCTACGACCTCTCGGTCTTCGACTACTACCAGGACGAGGCGGGCATCGAGACGCCCTGCGAAATCCCGGCAGAGGGCGTAGAGGTGAAGAACAACGGCGAAACGACGACGATTTCGTTTGTGGTGCAGGGACGCGGCCTCTACGCACCGCGCAACGCAGGCATTACGGACGAAGTGCTCTCGTGGAACGCGCCCATCCGCTCGGGCCTGGAACTGACGGGCTACCGCATCTACCGTGACGGTGCCGTAGTGGGCGAGACGGACGCACAGACGCTCAGTTTCAAGTTGCCCACCGGCGAAGTCTGCAGCTACGGCCTCGCGGCTGTCTACGGCGAAAAGGAATCGGGCAAGGTGGCAGTGGAAGTGCCGGTGACGAAAACGGCGAACTACTATGCCAACCTGAGCAAATCGGGCTTCAACGTGCCCGACGTGTTCGGCGCGAAACTGAACCAGGCGACCATCGAATTCTGGATGAACTGCAACTCGCTGCTGAACTGGAACCAAATGGCTGGACCGGGCTGGGGACAGTTCATGTTCCACGCCAACTCCGACGGTACTTTCTCGGCCGGCTGGGACACGGAAAACCGCCTCAACATCGGCGGCGCACTCGCGGTGGGCTCGTGGAAACACATTGCCATCGTGGTGGACGGCAACAACCTGAAGGTGTACGTGAACGGCGAAGAGAAGGGCGACCTGACGTCGGAGAAATACAGCGGCATCGGTGGCTTCGGCGACCTGGTGTTCTCGGCAAACAGCAGCGGGTCGAACGCTTACACGGACGCGAAAATCGACGAACTCCGCATCTGGAAGACGGCACGCACGGCCGACGAAATCAAGGCGGACAAGAACGTGGAATTTGGCGACGCAGCCGCTCCCGCCGACCTGCTGGCTTACTTCAAGGGTGACCTCATCACCGTGGACGGCAACACTTGCCTGCGCGACCACTCGGGGCTCTCGCGCCATGCGAAGGTATTGGGCGGCACCTGCCGCGCTCTGTCCATGAGCGGAACGAACGTGAAGGTACCCACGGGCATCGAAGTGAGCCTCGAAGCACCCACTGCCCCCGTTTATCTGGGCATGCCCGTGACGCTGAAGGCCACCCCTTCGCTCTCGGCCCACTCGCTCTCCTGGACGGCTGCAGGCGCTGACACGGAAGGGGCGTCGACGCTCACGCCGACCCTTGTGTTCAACCAAACGGGCAAGCAGCAGGTGAGCGTGACGGCCACGACACTGGCCGGAGAGAGCGCCACGGCATCGACCGAACTGGAGGTGCTTTCCTGTCCGGCTCCCGACGCGGCCTTCACGGCCACGAAGACGCAGGTGGCTGCGGGCGAACGTGTTTCGTTCCTCTCCTCTCACCCCATGACGGGCAATATCTACCACTGGCAGATGCCCGGCGCGGAAGTGGAAGAGGCTATGACGCCCAATGCGGCTGCCACCTACAACCAGAAGGGCACTTACAAGGTGTCCCTCACGATTACGACGCCCGACGGACAGACGGCTTCGAGCCAACAGGAGGTGACGGTTTCCGAAGTGGCTCCGCTGGCTGGCTTCGACGTGACGCCCGCCGCCGTGGTGAAGGGCCGCGCGGTGACGCTCATCGACAAATCGAAATATGCGCCCACGGAATGGCACTGGCTGCTGCAAAGCAAACAGGCTACGCTGGTGGGCGAGGGCGACACGCTTTGCTTCGCCCCCGAGAAGCCGGGCTACTACGACGTGCAGCTCACCGTGGCCAACGATATGGGCAGCAGTGTGGCCAAGCAGGAGAAGGCGCTCATCGTCTGCAACGCGGACAGCAAGAATGGCCTGAACTTCAGCTACGACGCGGCACAGGTGACGCTCCAACAGGTGCCCTTCGCCGAGGGTGACAAGAACTTTACCATCGACTGGTGGATGAAGCCTTCGACACTCCAGCCGGAAGGCAACGCCATGGGCGACAAGGCTTCTTCGCTCCTGCTCTACACGACCAGCGCGGGCGAAATCGTGGTGCAGATGGCCGACAAGACGGTGCGCTCGACGGCGGGCCTCGTCATTGCCAACGAATGGCACAACTATGCCGTGGCTTACCTCGCCGGTGCCGTGCGCTTCTTCCGCGACGGCGTGCAAATCGACTCGAAAAGCAACGGCGTGAGCCAACTCCCGCAGATTGCGAAGTTTGCCATCGGCAGCAGTGACATGCCTTTCAAGGGCCAGATCGACGAATTCCGCATTTGGGGCAAAACGCTCTCGGTTTCCCAACTGAAGTCGTACATCAACCAGCCTATCGAGGGCGAAGACGTGGCCACGGCCGAAAGCCAGCGCTTGCTGAAGGTTTACTACCAGTTCAACCAGTCGGGCGGCGACGTGAAGGACCTTTCTTCCAACGGCAACACGGGCCTGCGCTCGGGCTTCGGACCCGACGGCGACGCCTGGGGCCTCTCGAGCGGTGTGTTCTCCCTGAACTTCGACGCAGCCTCTTCGAAAGACGTGACTTCGCGCTACCTCTCGAACTATCAGGAGGAATTCCGCAGCACGGGCAAGGTGCTCAACGAGGGCTACGGCGAACGCTTCAAGGAACTGGCCGACTGGACGCAGGAGAACATGGCCACCGACCCCATCCGCACGGGGGCTCACGTGGACACGGACAAGTTCTCTGACTTCACCATCACCACGGGCTGGGACTATTTCGCCTCCACGCTCGAGGACCTGAAGGTTTACCAGACCATGACGCTGCCTGCCGGTGCCTACTGCTTTACGGCCACTTACGGTCAGTACGAGGGCAACGGCGCAGGCTCTTACCTGGCTGTAGCCGCGGGCACGGGACTGCCGAACACGGCCGACCTCGAAACGCAAGCCCTGGGCTACATGGCCATGGAGTCGAAGAGCGACGCGCACCCGTCGAACAGCCTGACCTTCGTCCTGACGGAACCGACGGAAGTGAGTCTGGGTATGGTAGTGAACATGAGCGGCAAGAACTGCGCCACGTTCCAGTCGTTCTCGCTCACGCAGTCGGCTGTGGAGACCATCGTTCCGCTGCCGACCTCCATCTCCCCCGTCACCCCGACCGCAGGTGAAGGTTCCGGTCAGCTCTACGACATTCTGGGACGCCGCGTCTGGACGCCCGTCCGCGGCGGCGTCTACATCCGCGGTGGCCAGAAAATCATCATGAAGTAGTCCCCTGCCCTACTCCCTGGCTGCACTTCCCCGCGAAGCGCAGCAAGGCTTCCCAAGCTTAGGGACCACGATTCCTACAGACAGGAACAACTCCTCCATCGAAGAGGAGCGGCGAAGCGCCTCCCGCCTCCCGCTCCTCTTCTTTTATGCTCTTTTCCTCCCCGCCATCTTCACGATTTTCCCCGCACTCCTCTGCAATTACTCTGCAATTGTCCGCAATAAATATCCCTCAAACTTGCACATTCCAAAAATATTCCCCACTTTTGCACCCGAAAACAATCAATTTCACGCACTGGACTTGTAGCTCAGTTGGTTAGAGCAACAGACTCATAATCTGGAGGTCCTAGGTTCAAGCCCTAGCTGGTCCACCTTGAAAATCAAGCAGTTAAGCCAAAAACTTAACTGCTTTTTCTTTTGTTGGTGACCTTGAAGTGACCTTTTCGAGGCAAAACTCATCTCCCGTGACCTTTTGAAATTTCACAAAATGATTAGTGATTGAGCGACATTTCAATTACCAAACGTAAATAACCAATTACACCCTTGGCTCAGCGGAAGATTAGTGGGGGCTAAGCATAAATGGATGACAGTC
>CAMGGA010000013.1 GCA_946055515.1 uncultured Bacteroidales bacterium | reverse complement strand
CATGCAGGAACTTGCCCGCGAGAAATGGCAGGAGCAGCAGCAGATGATCAACGAATAGAGCCTTTATCCATTACAGGCTCATTGAAGGTTAGAGTTTAAAGTCGAAAGTTTATACGGACACTATTTAGCGCGGGTAATCCGCAGAATGATGCGCTTCAAAGTGACCTTATAAGCTATACACTTTAAACTCTATTCTCATAATTAAGCGCAATACTTTTCAATCCTCCATTCTTTTACATTCCCTCAATGCTAAGCTGAAAATAGGCCCTTATAAACCATTCTCCTTAGACTTTTAACATCCTACTCCGTGCTTCGCCTCATTCTCATCCTCATTCTGCTCATTACGCTCCCCGACGGCTACATCTACTGGATGTACCTTCGCACGCAACCCGCGCTCTGGCGCTTGGCGCTCCTGCTGCTGCCCACGCTGGGGGCGCTGGTATGCTTCGGGCTCTTTGCCTGCCGCGTGCAGGTGCCGGGCTTGCTGCAAATCACCTTTGCCCTGCTGCTCTGCATCGCGGTGCCGAAGATTACGTTTATGGTGGCAGACCTCGTGGGGCGCGGGGCGGTGGCCCTCCACTTGGGCTGTCAGATTTGGACCACGCGCATCGCTTTCTTTCTGGCCATGGCCATGGCGGGCGCGCAGCTCTACGGCACGCTGTGGGGCTGGCGACGCTTGCAGGTGAACCCGATGGAAATACAAATCAAGGGCTTGCCGAAGGGGTTTGAGGGTTACCGCATTGTGCAAATCTCGGACCTCCACTTGGGCTCCTACGCGGGGCACACGGACTTTGTGGCGCAGATGGTGGACAGCGTGAACCGACAGCAACCCGACCTCATCGTCTTCACGGGCGACTTGGTGAACACAACGGCCGACGAGGCGGCGCCTTTCGTGGAAACGCTGGCGCGGCTACGGGCAAAGGACGGCGTGCTGGCCATACTGGGCAATCACGACTACATGACTTACGCCTCGGTCCACGCACCCCTCGAACGGGCTACGCTGCGCCGCAACCTGCTGCGCATGGAACGCGAGATGGGGTGGGACGTAATGCACAATCGCCACCGCACCTTGCAGCGCGGCGGCGACACTCTCTATGTGGCGGGCGTGGAAAACATATCCCGGCCGCCCTTTCCAAGCTACGGAAATCTGGACAAAGCCTTGGCGGGCATTCCCTCCAACGGTTGCACGCTGCTGCTCAGCCACGACCCCGGCCACTGGCGGCGCGACATCGTGGGCCTGCGGCCGCAGGTGGCGCTCATGCTTTCGGGACATACCCACGCGCTGCAACTGCAGATTGGGGGCTTCTCGCCCGCACGCTGGATGATGCCCGAATGGGGCGGACTCTATCGCGAGGGAAAGCAGCAGCTCTACGTCTCGACGGGCATCGGCGGCAGCATTCCCTACCGCCTGGGCGCATGGCCTCAGATTGAAGTCATCACGCTCCGCGGCCGTTAGTCCTCGACAAGGACCTTGGCAATGGCCTTGCGGAGCCGGCCTTCGCCGATGATGGGGGCGTGGGCGTCTTCGGGGTAGACGACGTAGAAGGTACCGGGCTGCACCTCGAAATAGCTCGATGCGGGAGCCGAATAGAGGGCGAAATCCTTTTCTTCGTCGAAGGGAGCATCACTGGGTTGGCCGAGGGTTTCCAAGCTGCGCCAGCCCACAGTTTCTACACCGCTAAGGGGAAAATGCACATCGATGTAGCGGCGGTGTACTTCCAGTTTTTGTTCTTCGCGGCTGCGCAGCGTGGCGTCGTCCACGTTGATGAAGAGCGCATCGTCCTGCAGCACAATACGTCCCGCAGGTACCTTTGTCAGGTCGTGGGCCTTGATGTAGTCAAAGAGTTTTTTGAAAAGGGGATGCAGGCGCTCGATGCGGGCCGACTGCTCCAATGTACTGATGACCATATTTGGGGAAAATAAAGGGGATGATCGTAGAGAAACTACTCGCTAACGGATGTCCAGCACCTTGTGGGTTTGCAGCGAAAGCCGCCATTCTGGATGGGCCAGGCAATAGGCTACGGCAGCGGCGCGGACCTCGCGGTTGCGCTGGAGGTCTCCCGTGTCGCAAGGCTGGAGGAAGCGGTGGGCGGCCTGGATGCGGGTGTAGTCGGGAAGGTCTTCACCCGTAAACACCACCTTCAGTTCGTCGCAACGCTCCAGCACGGGACGCGCGGCAGCCGTGGCCACAAAGGCCTCCTTGGGCGAGAGGGTCACCCAATCGACCGCGCGGGGCAAAGGGCGCGTGCCGTTCGTTTCGACAGCGACAAACTTGCCCGCTGCGTGGAGCCCCTCGACGAGTTGCGCCGAGAGCTGGAGCGAAGGTTCGCCGCCCGTGACCACCACGTGGTGCGCAGGATAGCGTTTCACCTCCTCCACCACCTCGGCCTCGGTCATTTCCGTGAAAGGCGCATGGTCGGTGTCGCAGAAGGGGCACTGCAGGTTGCAACCCGAAAAGCGCACGAAGACGGCGGGCGTGCCTGTGAAGAAGCCCTCGCCCTGGAGGGAATAGAAGATTTCGTTGATGCGCATGGCGGGACCGTGTTAGAAGGGAGCGTGCTCGAAGCCGGGCTTCACGTAGCAGGCCACGTTGCCTTCCGACTCCTGGAACGTCACTTTGTAGCAGTGGGGCACTTCCTCGGCAATCCAGCGGGCCAGGTTCTCTGCCGTCGGATTGAAATCGAAAAGTTCGTTGAGACACTGGTGGTCGAGGCGGTCCTGAATGAGGCGCTTGACCTTCGTAAAGTCAATCACCATGCCGTTCTCGTCGAGCTGTTCGGCGCAGCAGTAGATGGTCACGATCCCGTTGTGGCCGTGAAGTCGCTGGCACTTGCTTTCGTAGTTCAGGCGCAGCTGGTGGGCGAAGGCGATTTCTATTCGTTTAGAGATGTAGTACATATTTTCTGGAAAATGAAGGGATTAGGGGCGGTGGCGCCGCTCCAGTTCTTGTTCGAGGTCCTCGAGGCTCACGCCCATCTGTTCGCAGAGCACCAGCAGGTGGTAGAGCAAATCGGAAGCCTCGTAGGTGAAGCGGCGGCGGTTGCCATCAACGGCTTCCACCACGCTTTCTACAGCCTCCTCGCCCACCTTCTGCGCAATGGCCTTCACGCCTTTGATGAAGAGGCGCGTGGTATAGGAACCTTCGGGCATCTCGCGGTGACGCTGCTGCACCACGCTGAAGAGGCGGCGCAGGAAGCCCTCGTGTTCGGGCGTATCGAAACAGGCCGTGGTGCCGCGGTGGCACGTGGGGCCGTGGGGGATGACGCGGAGGAGGAGTGTGTCGGCATCGCAATCGACGTGCTGGTCCACCACTTCAAGGTAGTGGCCGCTGGTCTCGCCTTTGGTCCACAGGCACTGGCGTGTGCGGCTGAAGAAGGTGACGCGGCCCGTGGCTTGCGTCTTTTCGTATGCCTCTGCGTTCATGTAGCCGAGCATGAGCACCTTGAGCGTGACGGCATCCTGCACCACTACGGGCAAGAGGCCATCTGCACATTTCGAGAGGTTGAATTCTGAGAAATCCATCGGGGTGGAAATTGTGGGTTGGAAGGATTGGAAGAAGGGGATGCGCTGGAGGGGAATGGCTTTAGATTCTCACGCTCACGCCCTGGGCGGCCAATGCGCGCTTTACGGCGGCGATGGTCGTTTCGCCATAGTGGAAGATGCTGGCGGCGAGGGCCGCATCGGCGCCGCCCGCCGTGAGCACTTCGACCAAGTGGGCGGCACACCCCGCCCCGCCGCTGGCGATGACGGGAATGCGGAGCTCGGCCGTGAGGCGGGCAAAGAGGGGAATGGGATAGCCCAAACGCGTGCCGTCGTGGTTCATGGAAGTGAGCAGGATTTCCCCCGCGCCACGCTCTTGGGCTTCGTGGGCCCAGGCGAAGAGTTCGCGTTCGGTGAAGCGGGTGCCTCCGTGTGTGGTGATGAACCATTCGCCGTCAGGGCGCTGCTTGGCATCGATGGCCACCACGACAAACTGGCTGCCATAGCGCTGTGCGATTTCCCCGATCAGCTCCGGCCGCGCCACGGCGGCACTGTTGATGCTCACCTTGTCGGCTCCGGCATCGAGTAGCCGCGAGGCATCGGCGAGCGAACTGATTCCACCGCCCACGGTGAAGGGAATGTGGATGCCGTCGGCGATGCGTTCCACGAGTTGGGTAAAGGTGTTCCGTCCCTGCTGCGTGGCACTGATGTCGAGGTAGACGAGTTCATCCGCTCCCTCGCGGGCATAGTGCTGCCCGAGGGTTACGGGGTCGCCCACGTCGGTGAGGTTCTCGAAATGTATGCCTTTCACCGTGCGTCCCTCCTTTACGTCGAGACAGGGGATAATTCGTTTGGTCAGCATAAGGCATTTGCGCGCTGCGCGCTGTATTTAAGTGAAAAGTTTCATGAGCTCGCGCAAGTCAATCCGTCCCTCGTAGAGCGCCTTGCCCACGATGACGCGGCGCAGGCCAAGGGCGTCGAGCTGCACGATATCGTCCAACGTGCCGATGCCGCCCGAGACGCAGAAGTCCACCCGGGGATAACGGGCTTGCAGGTCGGTGTAGAGCGCGGCGTTGGGGCCTTGGAGCATGCCGTCGCGGGAAATGTCCGTGCAGATGACTTGGTTCAAGCCGTGTGGGAGGAGCTGGTCCGTGAGCTGCTCGATGGAGAGGTCAAGGTCCTCCAGCCAGCCCGCCACGGACACCTTGCCCTCGCGCACATCGGCGCCGAGCACCAGGCGCTCGCCGCCCCATTGCTGGAGCCAGCCCGCAAAGGTCGCGGGCTCGCGGGCGGCCAAGCTGCCGACGACGGCGTAGGTGGCTCCCGCGTTGAACACATCGCGCAGGGCCTGTTCGCTTTTCAGTCCACCACCCCACTCTATCTCCATGCCGTCCACGCGGGCCATATCCTCCAGTGTGCGGAGGTTCTGCGGCTCGGAGGCTTTCGCGCCGTCGAGATCCACGACGTGGATGCGCACCAAGCCCGAGTCGGCAAAGCGACGGACCATATCGGCGGGCACGGCGTCGTAGGTGGTGCGGCGATTGTAGTCGCCTTGGGAGAGGCGCACGCAACGGCCCTCAATGAGGTCCACGGCAGGTATAACTTGTATCATAGCGTCAAGAAGTTTTGCAAAATCTGTTCGCCCACCTCGCCACTCTTCTCGGGATGGAATTGCGTGGCATAGAAGTTTTCGTACTTCAAGGCGGCGCTGAAGAGGCTGTCGCCGTGGCGCGTGGTGGCGATGGTGTCGGGACAGAGTGCGGGGTAGAACGAGTGGACGTAGTAGACGAAGCTCCCGCCTTTCATGCCGCGGAAGAGTTTGCCGTCAAGGTTGCCGATGCTGTTCCAGCCCATGTGCGGCACCTTGGCCTCGGGACTGTCGGGAAAACGCTTCACGAAGGTGTCGAACACGCCGAGGCCCTCGCAGTCGCCTTCCTCGGAGTGGCGGCAAAGCAACTGCAGTCCCACGCAGATGCCCAGCACGGGGCGGCGCAGGTTGGGGATGAGTTCGGCCAGGCCGCTCTCGCGGAGATTGGCCACGGCCTGGGCGGCATGGCCCACGCCGGGCAGGAGCACACGGTCGGCGCGAAGGATTTCCTGCGGGTTGCGTGTGAGACAGTATTCCGCCCCGAGGCGGTGCAGGGCATTCTCCACCGAACGCAGGTTGCCCATGCCGTAATCAACAATCGCTATCATAGTACGCCTTTGCTTGAGGGAAGTTCGTGGGAATAGACATTCCGGCTCACGGCCTGCCGCAGTGCGCGGGCGAAAGCCTTGAACACGCCCTCGATGAGGTGGTGGTTGTTCGTGCCTTTGGCCTCGATGTGGAGGTTGCACTGGAGCGCGGAAGAGAGGGAGAGGAAGAAATGTTCAAACATTTCGGTCGGTGTGTCGCCTACCCGGTCGCGGGTGAAGGGCACGTGCCACTGGAAACTGGCTCTGCCGCCGAGGTCAAGCAAGACCTTGGCCCGGCATTCGTCCATGGGGAGTTCGAAACCGTAGCGACCGATGCCACGCTTATCTCCAAGGGCTTCGCGCAGGGCGGTGCCCAAGGCGAGGGCCACGTCTTCCATCGTGTGGTGCTCGTCCACCTCCGTGTCGCCCGCACAGTAGAGGCGTAGGCCGAGGCCGCCGTGGTGGGGCAACTGCCAAAGCATGTGGTCGAAGAAGTGCAGGCCCGTGTGGATGTCGCTCTCGAGGCCCCCGTCGAGGTCGAGCTGCACGCGTATCTGGGTCTCTTTCGTGCGGCGCACCACTTCGCTGCGGCGCTCCGTACGGCGGAGAAATTCGCCGATTTCGTGCCAGCTGTCCGTCACCAAAGCCACGCTTGCGGCCAGTTCGGCGGGAAGTTCCGCCAGACGGCCGCGCAGCCAAATCGCCTTGCAACCTAAGTTGTGGGCCAGCTCCACGTCAGTGAGCCGGTCGCCGATGACGTAAGAGTGGGCCATGTCGTAATCGCCCTGGAGGTAGCGGGTGAGCATCGCCGTGCCCGGTTTGCGGGTGGGCACGTGTTCGTGGGGGAAGGTGCGGTCAATGAGTTGTTCGTCGAAGCGTACCCCTTCGCCCGCCAAGGTGTGGAGCATCTTGTTGTGGGCGGGGTGGAAAGTATCTTCGGGGAAAGCATCTGTGCCGAGGCCGTCCTGGTTGCTCACCATGACGAGTTCGAAGTCGAGCTGCGCAATGGACGGCAGCGCGGTGAGCACGCCGGGCACGAAGGCCAGTTTTTCGAGCGAATCAATCTGCTCGTCTTCGGGCTCTTCGATGAGTGTGCCGTCGCGGTCGATGAAGAGGGCGCGGCGCAGGGGCTGCGGTGCCTCACCGCAGGCGCAGTCGGAAGCGAGAGTTTCCGACAGCATATTATTATAGGAGTGGAGCAAACGCACCACGCGGCGGTTTTCCTCGGGCGTACCGATGGTGATGCGCAGACAGCCCTCAAGCCCCTTCACGCGCGAACGGTTGCGCACCATCACGCCGTGGGCCACGAGGTATTCGTAGAGTGCATCGGCGCAGGCCGTGCGGAAGAGGAAGAAGTTGGCATCTGTGGGGAACAGCTGCTCCACACAGGCCACGTGCTTCAACGCCTCGGCGAGCCAGGCCCGCTGTGCACAGATCTCCTCCACCTCGCCGAGCAGCCCCTTGCGGATGGCTTCTGCCACACGCTGCTGCGTCGGTCCGTTCACGTTGTAGGGATGTTTCACTTTGGCAAAGAGTGCAGCCACCTCGGGGTGGGCAAAAGCCATGCCGAGGCGCAGCCCTGCCATGCCCCACGCCTTGGAGAAGGTCTGGAGCACCACGACGTTCGGGTGGCGGTCCAGCACGGAGAGCATGGAGCCTTTCGGCGAGAAGTCCACGTAGGCTTCGTCGATGACCACCACACCGCGGAACGACTCGGCGAGGCTTTCCAGTTCGGCCACGTCGAAGGCATTGCCCGTAGGATTGTTGGGCGAGCAGACCCAGAGCACCTTCGTGTGTGCGTCAGCCGCGCGGAGCAGTTCTACCGTGGGAAGCGAGAAACCGGGGCCAAGGGGCACTTCGCGCAGCGCCACGTGGTTCACGTCGGCCGCCACGCGATACACGCCGTATGTCGGGGCGATGCTGAGCACATTGTCCCTCCCGGGCTCGCAGAAGATGCGGTACACGAGGTCGATGGCTTCATCGCTGCCCGCGCCGCCCACGAACACCTGCTCGGGGCGCACGCCCTTGAGCTGGGCGATGGAAGCCTTTAGCTTTTTCTGGTGCGGGTCGGGGTAGCGGTTCACGCCGTTCTCGTAGGGACTTTCGTTGGCATCGAGCCACGTGTCGATTTGTCCCTCCTTCGCCTCGTCGCGAGCCGTGGAGTAAGGCTCGAGGGCGCGGATGTTGGGGCGCACGAGGCGGAGCACATCATCGACAGCGAGCGGCTGGGGTTGGGCTGCTTCGCACTCGGCCAAGCGCACCTCCACGGCTGCTGCGTGGGCGTCGAGTCCTTCGGCGCGGGCCATGGCCGTGATGGTAGGAGCCAAGGCGTGGAGCCCCTGCGGGGCCAGTTCCTGCCACGTGATTTTGCGCAGGAAACTGTCGAGGTTCACCCCGCTGTAGGCACGGGCATGTCCACCCGTGGGGAGCGTATGGTTGGTGCCCGAGGCATAGTCGCCTGCACTCTCGGGCGAGAAGTTTCCAAGGAAAATGCTGCCTGCGGCGGTAATTCGGGCCGCTACGCCCCGCGGGTCCTGGACGGAGAGAATGAGGTGTTCGGCTGCGTAAGCGTTGGCGAAGGCGATGCGGTCGGCTTCGTCGGCCAGCACCACGATGCGACTGTGGGCGAGCGAGGCTTTGACGCTCTCGGCCCTCGAGAGGCGGGCGGCTTGGCGCACCACTTCGGCCTCCACCTCGCGGGCAAAGGCTTCGCTGTGGCACACGAGCATCGCCTGGCTGTCCGGCCCGTGTTCGGCCTGCGAGAGCATGTCGGCCGCAACGTAAGCGGGGCGGGCGGCGGCATCGGCCATGACCAGCACTTCACTGGGCCCCGCGGGCATATCGATGGCCACAGTGCGCTGCACGAGCTGCTTGGCCTTGGTCACGTAGCGGTTGCCCGGACCGAAGATTTTGTCCACCCGGGGCACGCTTTCCGTGCCGTAGGCCATGGCGGCCACGGCCTGTGCACCCCCTACGCGGACCACGCGGTCCACGCCGCAGAGCTGTGCGGCATAGAGGATTTCGGGGGCAATCTCCCCGCCGCGTCCCTGCGGGGTGCAGAGGACCACTTCGGGGCAGCCCGCTATCTTGGCGGGGAGGGCGAGCATGAGCACGGTGGAGAACAGCGGGGCGCGTCCGCCGGGCACATAGAGCCCCACGCGCTGGATGGGCACGGGGTGCTGTTCGCAGACCACGCCGGGCTGCGTTTCGACCTCCACCACGGGAGGCTGCTGTGCGGCGTGGAAGGCGCGGATGTTGCGGGCGGCCTCCTCCATGGCCCGTTTCACCTCGGGGCTCACGGCCTGGGCCGCCTGTTGGAATTCCTCGGGAGAAACGATGAGCGCATCGAGTTCGGCACCATCGAAGCGGCGGGCGAAGTCGCGCAGGGCCTCGTCGCCGCGGCGGCGCACTTCATCGACGATTTCCCCGACGCGCAGGGCAATGCCTTCGTCGTCGGGGATATTTCGGATGGTCAGTTCATCCCACGCCGAGGGCGCAGGCTGGAGTATAATTTGCATAGATAGGGTGCAATTATTTGATCATGTTTTCGAGCGAGAGCACCAGGATGTCTTCGGCGCCGAGTTCCTTGAGCTTCTCGATTTTTTCCCAAAGCTCACATTCGCGCACCACCACGTGGAGCGAGGCCCAGCCCGCTTCGGCCAAGGGGAGCACCGTCGGACTGTGCATGCCCGGGCAGAGTGCTGCGGCCTCATCGACCTTCTCGCGCGGAATGTTCATCAGCACGTACTTCATGCCGCGGCTGTTCACGATAGACTCGAAGCGGAACACCAGTTTTTCCACCAGCGGGGCCTTCATCAGGGTGAGTTTGTTGGTGGCGATGAGCGCTGCTTCCGAGAAGAAGACCTGCTCCACCTCCTTCAGGCTGTTCTGCACGAGGGTGCTGCCGCTCGACACGATGTCGAAGATGGCATCGGCGAGGTCCACGGCGGGAGCGATTTCCACGGAGCCTTTCACTTCGTGGATGTCGGCGACGATTTGGTGTTCGCGGAAGTATTCCTCAAGAATATGGGGATAGGACGTAGCCACGCGTTTGCCATTGAACCATTCCAGTCCTGTGTAGTCTACATCGCGGGGCACGGCGAGCGAAATGCGGCAGGCGCCGAAGCCCAGTTTGCGCACCACCGTTACATCCTCGTCCTTTTCGGCGATTTCGTTCAGCCCCACGATGCCCACGTCGGCCACGCCCATGGCCACGGCCTGCGGGATGTCGTCGTCGCGAAGATAGAGTACTTGGATGGGGAAGCCCGAGGCTTGGGCCACGAGTTTGCGTTTACTGGGGGCTACTTGGATGCCTGCATCGGCGAGCAGTGCCATGCTGTCTTCATTGAGTCGGCCTTTGGCTTGGATGGCAATCTTTAACATGAGTTACTGTTTTAATGATTAGAAAATGTGTTTTATGAAATAGAAAGTGTGTTCACACATACGGCGGGTCCGTTGTATGTCGAGCCGCTTTTGTGTTTATGTTTGCAAAAGTAGGATATTTTCGAGGAAGAGCGCACATTTGCGGGAGAAAATAACAATTATTTTTCGCTGGGGGAGAAAATCCTTGCGCATGGGGTGCTACCACGGGACTGCGGCAAAGGGGAGGGCCAGGCGGATTTGGTCAAAAAGGCGGCGCTCGAGGTGTTCCGGCAGAAGGGACAGATTAACTTATTTAACCTTTCGCAACCTTTGGCGCTGCGACGGATTTTACAAATCCAGGCTTTGGCGGCACAAGTCCTGGCCGCGAAAGAAGAGAGCCTGGCTTCGGCGCGACAAGTCCAGGACTTGTGCGAAGAAATCCGGCACGTGAAAACGCCCCAAACACACTGATTTTTCCCAAAATGTGCGCTACCGACAAGAAAGGGAGGCTTCGCGCGGAAACCTCCCTATTTCTTTCCACAAAGATAAGGTTTCGGCGCGACGCCTGCAAGGGGACGACACTCGGTTTAACACTTCGGCGGGGGCTTCGCAGTGTTCGATTTGTCGGATGGGCTGTGGGCCAGGTGGGTCGTGGGAGATGCCCTCCATTGGTCTATTTTTCTTCATCTCCAAGCTGGCTCTGGCTTTGGAAAAGGAGAAATACGGCGGTGTGTCTGTTCTATTTTTCATTATTTCACAGGCCATGCTTGCATGGCTCTGCTGTTTGTAGTTACTTTGCCCGCTGAACAATGTACATTCTCTCAAACTGAAACTGAATAGACTCATGAACAAGCAAACGCTTCACCGCCTCGGCACGGGATGCCTCTGCCTGCTGCTGGCACTGCTGGACCTGCCCCAAGCCATGGCGCAGGAGACCGTGACGCTCGACAGTGTGCTCTCGCTGGCCCTGCGCAACAACCGCGAACTGGCCGAAAGCCGGCTCGAACAGGAAAAGGCGACTTGGCAACACGAGGCGGCGCGCACGAACTACCTGCCGCGCATCGACGCCACGGCGGGCTACATGCGCACGGGACGCCAGCTCTCGCTGCTCTCGGACAAACAGAAACAAGCGCTCAACAACCTGGGCACTTCGGCGGCGCAGAACCTCGGCGCTGCCTTCGCCCAGGTGGGACAGCAGTACCCCGACCTGCTGCCGCTGCTGCAGTCCATCGGGGCAGCCCTGCCCGGCGTGGAACAGGGTCTCAACGGCCTCGGACAGAGCCTGACGGAGGCGCTGCACACGGACACGCGCAACATGACGGCGGGGGCGCTCATCCTCACACAGCCGCTCTACATGGGCGGAAAAATCAGGGCGTATGACCAAATCACCTCGCTCCAGACGGAAATCAGCCGCGAGGGCACACGGGCCAAGGAACACGAGGTGGAACTCGCCGCCACGCAGACTTACTGGCAGGTAGTGTCGCTTGCTGCGAGCCTGCGGCTGGCCCGGCAGTACGAAGAAATGATGGCGCACCTCGACTCGGACATCACGCGCATGGTGGCGGAGGGCGTGGCCACGCGCAGCGACGCGCTGAGCGTGAACGTGAAACTGGGCGAGGCAAAGCTGACGGTGATGAAGGTGGAGGACGGGCTCGCGCTCTCGAAGATGCTGCTCTGCCACCTGTGCGGACTGGACCTGGACACACCGCTGACGCTCGCCGACGAGGCGCGGCTCGACCCCGCCCCGCTCGCCCAGCAGCCTTCGGGCACCGCTACCGAGGCTTTCGCCGCACGGCCCGAACTGGCCCAGCTCCAGGGGGTCTGGGACCTCTACACGGCGAAGGTGCGCCTCGAGCGGGCGGAATTTCTGCCGCAGGTGGCGCTCACGGGTGCCCTGGCGGTATCGAACCCGAACGTGTTCAACAGCTTCGAACGCAAGTTCAAGGGCACGTGGGGCGTGGGCGTGATGGTGAAGGTGCCCCTGTGGCACTGGAACGAAGGCCGCTACAAGGTGCGCGCGGCCCGCACGGAAGCGGCCATGGCTTCGCTCCGCCTCGAGGAGGCCCGCGACAAGGTGGCCCTGCAGGTCGAGCAGGAAACGTTCCGCGTGAAGGAAAGTGACCGCCGCCTGGCACAGGCGCTCCGCAATGTGGACCGCGCCGACGAGAACCTGCGCATGGCCCGCGTGGGCTTCAACGAAGGTGTCACCACGACGTCCGACCTGCTCCAGGCGCAGACGGCCTGGGTACAGGCACAGACTGAAGAAATCACGGCCAAAATCGACACGCGCCTGACCCGCGCGGCCTACGAGAAGGCCATGGGACGCTCACTCCGCCAAGGACGGTAGACGCACCACTCACTCATTTGTTTTTCCCTTTACTCCATTTACTCTCATGTCATCCAAAAAGAACAACCTCATTCCCTCCGTGGCCATCCTCACGGGTATGGTGGCCCTCGCGGCCGTGCTGGGCTTCTTCGCCTTCCAGGAAAAGACGGAAATCATCCAGGGACAGGCGGAAGTGACGGAATACCGCGTGTCGAGCAAGGTGCCCGGCCGCATCGCCAAGATTTTTGTGAAAGAAGGGCAGCTCGTGAAGGCGGGCGACACGCTGGCCCTGCTCGAAGCGCCCGACATCGACGCCAAACTGGCGCAGGCACGCGCCGCCGAGGCGGCCAGCCAGGCGCAAAACCGCAAGGCGGAAAAGGGGGCGCGGCAGGAACAGATTGCCGCGGCCTACGAGATGTGGCAAAAGGCCAAGGCCGGTGCCGAAATTGCCCAACAGACCCACGCCCGCGTGAAACGCCTCCACGAGCAGGGCGTGATGACGGCGCAGAAACTGGACGAGGCCACGGCGAACCTGAAGGCGTCGGAGGCTACGGAGAAGGCGGCCCGCGCCCAGTACGAAATGGCCCGCAACGGGGCGGAACGCGAGGACAAGGAGGCGGCGGCTGCGATGGTGAGCCGTGCCCAGGGGGCGGTGAGCGAGGTAAGCTCGTACGTCCGGGAAACGGTGCTCACGGCAGCGGCCGACGGGGAGGTAACGGACATCTTCCCGAGTGTCGGCGAACTGGTGGGAACGGGCGCGCCCGTGATGAACATTGCACGGATGGACGATATGTGGGTGACGTTCCACCTGCGCGAGGACTTGCTGCCGCAGCTGCAGCGCGGCAGCAAGGTGGAGGCCACGGTGCCCGCGCTCTCGGGCCGCAAGGTGGTGCTGCACATCGACACGTGGAAGGACATGGGCTCCTACGCCGTGTGGAAGGCCACGAAGATGACGGGCGAGTTCGACCGCAAGACGTTCGAGGTGAAGGCTTCGTTCGTGCAACCCGTCGAGGGCCTGCGGCCGGGCATGAGCGTGCTGGTGGAGCGATGAGCGGAAGGGGCGCAACGTGAACGGCCCAGGCCCAAGGCTGGCCAAGGCCCTTCTGCCCCTTGCACCCCGGTTGCTTCACGCCCCCTGGATGTCCCCACGCCAGACTTTTTCGTAAATCTTTTATCTGCCTTCAGTGCTTTCTGTATCTTCCATGCCTATACTGACAATCTTCGGGCGCGAAATGCGCCGCATCCTGCGCCAGCCGGTTTACCTGTTCGCTATGGTGGTGGCCCCGCTCTTCTGCTGTCTCTTCTTCACCACGCTGATGGGGGAAGGACTGCCCGAAAAACTACCCGCCGGGGTGGTGGACGAAGACGCCACAGCCACTTCGCGCAATGTGCGCAAGAATCTCGATGCCTTCCAGATGGTGAACATCACCCGAAACTACGCCAACGTGACGGAAGCGCGCCAGGCGATGCAACGCGGCGAAATATACGGCTTCTACCTCCTGCCCCGCGGGATGGAAAACGAGGCGAACCGACAGCGCATCCCGACGGTTTCGTTCTACACCAACAGTTCGTTTCTCGTGGCGGGCTCGCTGCTCTACCGCGACATGCGCACGATGAGCGAACTGGCCTCGGGAGCCGCCACGCGCTCGGTGCTCTACGCCAAGGGGGCGACGGAGCGGCAGGCCATGGCGTATCTGCAACCCATCGTTGTGGACATGCACCCGCTGGGCAACGCGCAGCTGAACTACAACGTGTACCTCACGAACCTGCTCGTGCCCGGGGTGCTGGGCCTCTTTGTCTTCATGATGACGGTCTACTCGTTCGGCACGGAACTCAAGTTCGGCACGGGCCGCCAGCTCATGCGCCGGGCGGAAGGTTCGGCCATGGCGGCTGTCTACGGCAAACTGTTTGCACAGTTCGGCGTGTTCGTGCTGACGGGCACGGTGGTGGTGCTCTGGCTCTACGGAGTGCTTCACTTCCCCCATGCGGGCGGCATGCTACGCCTGTGGGGACTGATGGTGCTCTTCGTCCTGGCCTGCCAGGGCTTGGGCCTCACGTTCTTCACCCTGCTGCCCACGCTGCGCCTCGGACTCTCGACGGCCTCGCTCTGGGGCGTGATTTCCTTCAGTATCTGCGGCATGTCGTTCCCCGTGATGGCCATGCACCCCACGCTGCAAGGCTTGGCCTGGCTCTTCCCCCTGCGCCACTACTATGTGCTCTACGTGGCCACAGCGCTCCATGGCTTCCCGCTGCTCTCGCTGCCGTGGAACGTGGCTGTGCTCTTCGTTTTTGCCCTCCTCCCGCTCCTCTGCCTGCGGCGGCTCGCGGGCGTGATGCAGCACGGACGCTACGAACCTTAGGCGGCTGCGCCGTTTTTGCACCGCTCTTTCATTTTTCATTTTCCCCAATACCCTAATCCGACACACATGTTCCGCCTCTTTCTTCTCCATCTCCGCAACATACTGGGCGACCAGGCCATCCTCATCTTCTGCCTGCTCGTCCCGCTGGGCTATCCGCTCCTCTACTCCTTTATATATACGGGCGAGGTGGTGCGCGAGGTGCCCGTGGCGGTGGTGGACGATTGTCGCTCGGCCGAGAGCCGCGACTTTGTGCGCCGCGTGGATGCTACGGCCGACGTGGTGGTGACGGCCTACTGTGCCGACATGGCCGAAGCGGAGGAACTGGTGCGCAAGCAACTGGTGTGCGGCATCGTGGCCATACCGAAAAAATTCAGCCACCAGCTCGCACGGGGCGAACAGGTGGCTGTGGAGGTCTACGCCGACATGGCGGGCATGCTCTACTACAAGGCGGTGATGACGGGCTGCACCAACGTGAGCCTTGCCATGGGGGCGGAAATGAAGGTGCAGCGTGCGGGAGGGACAACGAAGCAGCAGGACGACGTGGCCAAAGCGCCCATTGTCTACGAGGAGGTCTCGCTCTTCAACCCGCAGGTTGGCTTTGCCGCATTCCTCATCCCGGCCGTGCTGATGCTCATCATCCAGCAGACCTTCATCCTCGGGGTGGGCATCGGGGTGGGCACGGCCCGCGAGCGCGGCCTCTACCGCCGCTACACGCCGCTGGCGAACAGTTTCACGGGGCTATTCGGCAGCGTAGCGGCCCGCTGCATGGCCTTCCTGGTGCTCTACATCCCCGTGTCGGTCTACGTGACGGGCATTGTGCCCTATTTCTTCGACCTGCCTCAGCTGGTGCGTCCGCTCGACCTGGCGGTACTCCTCGCCCCCTTCCTCCTGGCTTGCTTCGGCTTCGCCAACTGCCTGGGCGTCTTTGTGCGCCACCGCGAATACGTCATCCCGCTCATCGTGTTCACCTCCGTGCCCATGCTGTTCATCTCGGGCATATCCTGGCCGGGCAGCGCGGTGCCCGAAGTGTGGAAGTGGGTGAGCCGTCTCTTCCCCTCGACCTTCGGTGTCCAGGGCTTCATTGCCCTGAACAACATGGGGGCCTCGCTCAGCGACATCCGCCCGCAACTCCTTGCGCTGTCGGCACAGGCCATCGTCTACTTCCTCTGCGCCATGGGCGTGGAGCGCTGGTTGATTGTGCGCTCCAAGCGGTCAGCGCACGACTAAGCTGGCGAGATTGGAGGGTTCGCGCCAAGGGGCCTCGGGCTGCCGGGTGGGCACAGACTGGCGCGGCGCAGGGGACTGGGGAACAGTTTGCTTCGGTGGCTCGGGAACCGTCGTGGCCCTGCGGGGAGCGGGGGCAGGCCGCTGGTGCACGACATAGACGGTGTCGCGCTCCACTACGATGCGCTCGCGATAAACGGTGTCGGGATGGCTGCGGCTGACCACTTGTGACACCGTGCTGTCGGCCAGTAATGACTGCTCAGGCGCACGCAAAAGCCACACGTCTGCCCCGCCCAGAAACAGGCCGCACGCCCACACAGCGGCATAGCGCAGCAGGCTACGCACCGATATCCAGCGGCCCGAAGGCGGCGGGCAGTCGCGGAGAATTTCCTCCACTTCCGCTTCGCTGAGTGCCGCCTCGCGCTCGGCCTGCACGGCAAACAGGGCGGCGTAGGGGGCGAAGCGGGCGGGGAAACGGCCGCCGGCGAAACATTCGCGCAACTGTTCTTCTTCGGCAAGCCCGGTTTCGCCTGCCAGGTAGCGCTGCAAGAGTTGCTCCAACTGTTTTTCTTCCATTGTTCTTCTTTTCTTTTTCAACTGTATTTAGCCGAGTCCTGTCATCCTGGCGAGCAATGCCTTTCTCGCCCGCGACAGCCTTTGCCTCACGTTGCCTTCCGTAGTGCCCAAAAGCGCTGCTATCTCGGAAGTGGCGAGGCGGTCCACTTCCCGCATCTGCAGAATGAGGCGGTGGTGCTGGGGCAATCCGTCCCAGGCACGCCGGGCCCATTCAGCCTGCTCCTGCCGCTCAAGCACGGAGTGGGGCGTGTCGGGGGCGGGCGGCCCGGCCTCGTCGGGGAGCGGAGCTGTGGCGTGAAGGGCGTGCTGGCGAAGCATGTTCAGACACACGTTGCGCATCACGCTCTGGGCAAGCCGCACGAAGTGCTTCTCGTCGGCGATACGCTGCCTCACGCCCCAAAGTTTCAGTAGCGTGTCCTGCACGGCATCCTCTGCGTCGTAGCCATTGGCGAGCATTTGCATCCCCACGGCCAGCAGGCGGGGCCGGAGCCAGCGCAGGTTGCGCTCAAAATGGGCTTTGCCAAAACCAAGCATCGTCATGGGTAGGGGTTCCTATGTTTACTGATTCGCCTTCGGGGACCAGTGTGATGTACTCCGCGGACCGGTCGTTCTCCACATTCGGCAGGTTTTCGAGGTAGCCGCTGAAGTAGTAGAGGTTCTTGGCCATGTAACGGTCGAGGTAGAAATCTTCGGTGATGTGCCGGTCATAGTTCCAGTTGGCCTCCGCGTTGAGTCTGAGCGGGCGCCCGTCCTTCATGCGCTGGCGGATTTCGCCGGGATGGAGCATCAGGCCGTTCTCGTCAGTGACGTAGGCAGCGAGGCTGGCGTCCATCATCACCCATTTCTGCAGGTCGAAGCTCCAGACCACGGTGACTACGGTGGCGTCGTGGTCGGTCTCGTACATTTTCGACATACAGGTGATGAAGCGGGCCGGCCAACCGAGCGACATGTAGAGCTCCGACAAGACAATGGCTATGCCGCGCGCATTCATACCCTTGTAGCCCTGGGCGCGGAAAGCCTCGTAGAGGTCGATGGCCGTGGGCTGCGCCGGGGGATAGTAGTTTCCCTGGTGCGGCACATGCTCGTGTACCCAGTACATCACGTTCTTGAGGCGCGTCAGCTCGTCGCCGGCTCCCGCGATGTAGTCGGCCTGGAAGTATTGGCGGATGTGCTGAAGCGCGGTATCGCTTGCCGCGGCATAGACAAAGGGGCGGGGATTGGGGTCGCGCATTTCGGATCCCGTATCGTAGGGCGGCGAATGGCGGAGTATCTGTTTGCAGTCCATCTTCCGCAAGAGCTGCTGGGCAAAGGCGCGGTACTCGGGTGTGGTGCGCAAGTCGGAGAACACGGAGTCGACCGCCACGTTGGTGCACACCACCGTGTCGATCCGGGCCAGATAGGGAAGGAGGCGCACGGCCTCGGCTGTTTCGCCCTTGAGGGCCAGGAGTCGCGTCAGGTCGTAGAACGCATTTTCCAAATCAAACCCCACAAACCTGCTTAACGGCAAAGGGGTGTCGAAGACTTGCGCCACGGAGGCGACGGCGCCGCAGAGTATCTCGCGGGAAGCATGGGCTGTATCGGTCTGAGGAGGGAGAAAGTTGTGGTTGGAAAAACTTTTCACGTAGCCCGTCACTTGGCATTTCTCCAACAGCGGACAATCTTCTACCTTGCCGAAATAGGTACTCAGACTGACTCCCGTAAAAACGATTTCCTCCAGTTTGGGACAGGAGGAGGCGACGGGACTGCCGCCCGTGGTGAGGACACAGCCGCCGAACTCTATGCGACGAAGCTCGGGGCAGTTGTGGGCAAACCAGCCGTCGATGTGCCAGAGCGTGCCGTCGAAGACGATTTCCTCTAAGTGCGGCACGTTGCGGAAGGCATGGTAGGGAACAAACTGCACGTCGTGGATGCGGACTTGGCGCAGCGCGGCGCAGTGGTCGAAGCTGAACTGCCCCAGTTCCACGAGGTGGCGGGGAAAGATGACTTCGGCGAGTGCGTCGCAGTGGACAAAAGCTTCATTGCCGACCACGACGTTTTCGGGCAGGCGCAGGCTACGGAGCGCAGAATGGCCGAAGGCGCCCACGCCGATGGTGTCCAAAAGCTCGGGCAGCACCACTTCTTCCACCAGGCACTCGCTGAACAGATAGGGAGGCAGGGAGAGCGGTCCGCCCGTCACCCGGAGCGGTTCTTCCTTGAGGAAATATGGCAAACCGCCCTGCGCAAAGGTGGCGCGGCTGAGGTCGAGGCGGCGGAGAAGGCCGCGGGTGGGCCTGCCTTCGTAGTCGCGCCCCGCCATTTCGCGGAGGAAGCGCAGGTCGGTGCCGTTGAGCGGTCCCTCGACGGCGAGGTCCGTGGCCTTGTACTTAAAGGGTGTGCCCACCCGGGCAGCCAATGTGCCTGGGTGGGTCACTGTCACGCGCAAAGGGGCAGCCGAAGGCGGCTGTCCGGCAGCCACGGCGGACTGCACGGCCATCAGCGCCCAGAGTGTCCCAAACACGCAAACGAAATAGTAATTAAATGGTTTCATTGCAGGGAAAATGATTTATTGGGCCGGCGCTTGCCAGAACCACGCCTCGTCGCTCGCACAGCAGTCGGTGAAGATTTCCACGCCTTCGGGGATGAGCCAATAGAATACGGCGGGTTGAGCTTTCGGCATTTCCACGCCGAAGCCGTGGTGGAGCGGACAACCGAGGAAGTAGAGGTTCTTGGCCATGTATTCCTCCAGGTAGTCCTCCTTGGTCTGCTTCACCTCGTGGTTCCAGTTGGCCTCCTCGTTGAGCACCAAGGGACGGCCGTCAATCAGGCGCTGGCGCACTTCGCCGGCATGGAGCAGCAGGCCGTTCTCGTCCTTGACGTAGGCCGAGAAGGAGGGGTCCATCCACACCCACTTGTTCAGTTCGCCGTGCCACACCATGGTGATGACGTGCGAGTCGTTGTCGTGGGCATAGCCCTTGGGCACACAGCACAGGGCGCGGGCGGGCCAGCCCATGGCCAAATACAGTTCGGAGAGCATGAAGGCCAGGCCGCGGCAGTTGATGCCACGCTGCTGCTTCTGGCAGGCTTCGTAGAGGTCAATGACGTTGCAGGACGCCTTCTTGGGGTAACCACTTGAACCATCGTGGCGCACGTGGTCGTGGAGCCAGTCCATGATGTTCACCATCTGCGAAGTGAGGTCGCCCTGGCCCGCAATGCTGTCCAGGCGGAAGTATTCCCTCACCCGCTGCAGGTCTTTGTCGGTGGGCGGGTCGTAGGTGAAGGCGGGCAGGTCAGCTTGCGGAGCGTGGGCATAGTGGGGTGCCTTGCGCAGCACGTAGAGGTAGTCATGCTCCTTCTTCCACTCTTCTAAGTTTCGCTTCACTGTTTCCATCACCTCCCCGAACCTTGCATCGTCCCGAATGCTTTGCAAGTCTGTGTCCTTGAGGACGTGGTCGTGGTTGTAAAAGCCTTTTGCTGCCGCCTTGTCCAGGAAATAGAGGGCTTCCTCTCTGTAGCCCCTGAGGGCAGCGAGGCAAGCCATGTTGTAGGCTACGTTCACTTCATCGGTGTAGATTGTGCGATAGAAGCGGTAGTGGGGATAGCCCGCGTCGAAGAACTCGCGCACGCCGCGCAGCATGTTTTCCACATTGTCGTCGGGCACCTTCGACAGGTCGTGCTGCACGGGCAGGAAATTGCCGTCGCGGCTTTCTCCTACGAAGCCTTTCACCTGGCAGCGCTCCATTTGCGGACAATTCTCGACCGAACCGAAGTAGAGCGAGAAGGCCACACCCGAAAAGACGATTTCGCGGAGCTTCGGGCAGTCGGAAGCGATGGGTTCGCCGCCCGAGGTCAGCAACGCCCCACTGAACTCGATGCGCCGCAGGTTGGGACAGTCGTGGCAGAACCACCCGTCGACGTGCCACAGCGTACCCTTGACGACCACTTCTTCCAGGTTGGGCACTTGCGCAAATACATTGTAAGTGAGGTACTGCACATCGTTGATCTCGAGTTTGCGGATGGCGGGGCAGTCGCGGAAAACGTTCTGACCCAGTTCCACGAGGTGGTGGGGGAAGCGCACTTCGGCCAACTGCTCGCAATGGTTGAACGCCCAGCCGCCTACCACCACGACCTCGGGCAGCTGCACCGAGCGCAGGGCGGAGTATTCGAATGCCCCCACGCCGATGGTGTCCATCCGTTCGGGCAGCACCACTTCCTCAAGCCTGCACTGGCGGAAGAGGAAGTCTGGAAGCGTGCGCGGCCCGCCCTTGACATACTGTGGCTGGTCTTTCATCACGTAAGCCTCGCCGCCGGGCACGAAGGTGGCACGGCTGAGGTCGAGGCGGCGGAGCTGGCCCGCAGTAGGCAGCTGGTAGTAGTCGCTGCCCGCCATCTCGCGAAGGAACAGCAGGTCGGTGCCGTTGAGTGCGCCTTCGACGGCGAGTTCCTGGATAGTTGTCTTTTTCTTTTCGCCAATGAGCGCAGCGAGCGTGCCCGGCTCTTTCACGCACACGCGACGTGCTTTGGCCTGCGAACTGCTCCACACGCCCATCACCAGTGCGAGCATCAGGAGAATACGGTGTTTCATAATCGTTTGTAAATTGTTTTGCATGAGAAAAGGTATCTGCAGTTTCCGCCACGGCGTCTGGGCGGCGTCCACACATTCATATAACACGCAAGTGTGCCCCGTGTGACAATTTTTCTCAAAAAATAAATCTCCACCGCCACGCTCCCCGCTGCCCTCGCGGGCGACACAAACGAAAAAGAGGCCGTCCGTGGCAGCATTGTGCTGTCCGGAATCGGCCTCCTGTATGAGGGGATGGGCGAAGCGGTTATGCCTTCACGCGGTTTACGTACGAACCGTCGCGGGTGTCCACTTCGATGATTTCGCCTTCGTTGATGAAGAGGGGAACGCGCACTTCTGCGCCCGTTTCTACCGTGGCGGGCTTCAGCGTGTTGGTGGCGGTGTCACCCTTCAGACCCGGCTCGGTGTAGGTAATCTTGAGCTGCGTCTTCACGGGCATTTCGGCGTAGAGGATGGTTTCGGTCGAAGCATCGCTCACCACGTCTACCACGTCGCCTTCCTTCATGAAGTCTACACCGGTGATGAGGTCCTTCGCAATGGGGGCCTGGTCAAACGTTTCCTGGTTCATGAAGATGAAGTCCTCGCCCTCCTGGTAGAGGTACTGGTAGGGACGACGCTCTACACGCACGTCCTCGAGGGCTTCGCCGATGTTGAAGCGGCGTTCCAACACGCGGCCGCTCACCACGTCCTTCAGCGTGGTGCGCATGATGGTGTTGCCCTTACCGGGCTTCACGTGAAGAAAATCGATGCAGAAATAGAGTTTGCCGTCCAGGCGAATGCACGTGCCCTTCTTGATGTCTTGTGATTTGATCATGGGGTTTTCTGTACAATAAATGAGTTTTACTTGCTTTGTTTTGAATTTTCGGGCGCAAAAGTACGCCTTTTTTTATTTATATAAAAGAATGAGTGGCAAAATCCCGCAGATAAAACATAACTTTGCGGCCAATGAAATATGCTTTGATTATCCCCGTGTTCAACCGCCCCGACGAGGTGGACGAACTTCTGGAGAGCCTGACGCGCCAGACCTTCACGGATTTTGAAGTGGTGGTGGTGGAGGACGGCTCGTCCATTCCCTGTAAGGAAGTTGTCGACAAATACACCGGCAGCCTCACCATACATTATTACGTAAAGGAGAACGGCGGACCGGGCAAGGCCCGCAACTTCGGCGTGGCCCACACGCAGGCCGACTACGTCATCGTGCTCGACTCCGATGCCGTGCTCCCCGCTGGCTACCTCGCCGCTGTCGAGACGGAACTCGCCGCCGCGCCCTCCGACGCCTTCGGCGGGCCAGACAGGGCGCACCCCTCGTTCACGCCCATGCAGAAGGCCATCAACTATGCCATGACCTCCTTCTTCACCACTGGCGGCATCCGCGGCGGCAAGCGGAAGATGGACAAGTTCTATCCGCGCTCGTTCAACATGGGCGTGCGCCGCGAAGTCTACGAAGCGCTCGGGGGCTTCTCGGAAATGCGCTTCGGCGAAGACATCGACTTCTCCACGCGCATCTTCAAGGGGGGCTACTCGTGCCGCCTCTTTCCCGAAGCCTGGGTGTGGCACAAGCGCCGCACGGACCTGCGCAAGTTCTTCAAGCAGGTACACAACTCAGGCATCGCGCGCATCAACCTCACCAAGCGCCACCCGGGCACACTGAAGCTCGTACACCTGCTGCCCGCCGTCTTCACGGTGGGATGCGCCCTTCTTGTGGTGCTAAGTCTAGCGGCGGCGCTGCTGGGCTGCCCCCACTGGTGGGTGTTGCTCCTGCCCTTCGCGCTCTTCGCCCTCATTATAGGACTGGATGCCGCGCGGGTCGAGGGCAGCCCCGGCGTGGGAGTGCGTGCCATCGCGGCGGCCTACGTACAGCTTCTGGGCTACGGCTCGGGCTTTCTGCGCGCCTGGTGGTGGCGCTGCGTGCTGGGCCACGGCGAGTTTGACGCGTTCAAGAAGAATTTCTACAAATAAACAAGCCTCGCCGTGAACATCACCGAACTCAGCCTCGACGACCGCCCGCGCGAGAAGTTTGCCGCCCACGGTGCTGCCTCGCTCAGTAAGGCGGAACTCCTCGCCATCCTCATCGGCTCGGGCAACACGGAGGAAAACGCCGTGCAGCTCATGCAGCGCATCATGAACGACTGTCAGGGCAGCCTCGCCACGCTCGGGCGCATGGACATCGCAGACCTCTGCCACTACAAGGGTATGGGGCCGGCCAAGGCCATCAGCGTACTGGCTGCTTGCGAACTGGGCAAGCGCCGCATGGCGGAAGGCATGGAACGGCGTCCGCAGCTCACCTCCTCGGCTGATATCTATTCCTACATGATTCCCAAGCTGAAGGGCAACTCGGTCGAGGAGTGCCACGCCATCCTGCTGAACAACCACCTGCGCGTGGTGGGCTGCAAGCTCATCGGGCGCGGGGGCATCACGGGCACTGTGGTGGATGTACGCCTTGTGCTGAAGGAGGCCCTGCTCTGTAACGCCACAGCCCTCGCTCTCTGTCACAACCACCCCTCGGGCAACCCTCACCCCAGCGGCGAGGACGACCGGCTCACGCAGAAGCTGAAGGCGGCAGCGGCCACGATGGACATCCGCCTGATTGACCACATCGTCCTCACCGACGACACTTACTTCAGCTACCAGGACGAAGGCAGGCTCTGACTCTCAACTTATATCTTTCCCTTACTTATGGATCAAGCAGAAAAACTCCAGATAGAAGAGCGCATCGTTGAAGTGCTCAAAACGGTCTACGACCCCGAAATCCCCGTGGACATCTACAACCTCGGCCTCATCTACCGCATCGAACTGAAGGACGACGCTTCGCTCGAAGTGGACATGACGCTCACCGCTCCCAACTGCCCCGCCGCAGACTTCATCATGGAAGACGTGCGCCTCAAGCTCGAAGGCGTCACGGGCGTGAAGGAGGCGAAGGTGAACCTCGTCTTTGAACCCGAATGGGACAAGGACATGATGAGCGAAGAGGCTAAACTTGAATTGGGATTTGCGTGAGGGGGCTTTGCCTCCAGGTCATGAGGAATAAGGTTATGAGGTTATTGAGTTACGATTTGAGTGACAGCCTTTAGCCCGTAGCTTTATCACCTCCTAACCCTGGAAGCGCAGTGCCCCTTACCTTTTCACCTTATATAAAAATTGCATGAAGAACATATATTTCCTCTCCGATGCCCACCTCGGCAGCCTCGCCATCCCCCACGCCCGCACCCAGGAGCGGCGGCTGGTGAACTTCCTCGACACCATCAAACACAAGGCCGCAGCGGTCTATCTGCTCGGCGATATGTTTGACTTCTGGCACGAATACCGCTACACCGTGCCCAAGGGCTTCACGCGCCTGCTGGGAAAAATCAGCGAACTCACCGATCTCGGCGTGGAGGTGCATTATTTCATCGGCAACCACGACCTTTGGCAGCACGACTATTTCGAGAAGGAATGCGGCATGACGCTTCACCGCCACGCGGCCACGCTCGAGCTCTACGGTCAAACGTTCTACCTCGCACACGGCGACGGTCTCGGCTCCGACGACCGGAAGTTCAAACTGCTCCGCGCTCTTTTCCACAACCCGCTCTGCCAACGCCTCTTTGCCGCCGTCCATCCGCGCTGGGGCATGGCCTTCGGTCTGGCCTGGGCGCGCCACTCGCGGCTGAAGCGCGAGGACGGCAAGGAACCGCCCTATCAGGGGGAGAACAAGGAAGAACTCGTCATCTTTGCCAAACATTATCTCCAGACGCACCCCGATATCAACTTCTTCGTGTTTGGCCATCGCCACATCGAACTGGACCTCATGCTCTCGCGCACAGCCCGCGTGCTCATCCTGGGCGACTGGATTTCGGCATTCTCCTACGCCGTGTTCGATGGCGAACAGATGTATATGGAGAACTTCATCGAGGGGGAAAGCCAGCCTTGATGCCATTCCGCGCAGCCTTCCGCGCTGCAATTTTTTCCCGTGGCCTTGTAGCATTCGGCCCGCGCCGTGCGTCCAATGGGTAACGACGGCGCTGCGCAAGCCGCCTCTTCTCCCCTTATTTTTCACAACAAACCTTTTCCAAACACAAGCAACGCCATGCAAGACCTGTTTCTCCAAGCCGAACATATCGTGAAGCGCTATGCGGACCACACCGCCCTCGACGATGTCAGCATCGCCGTGCCGCGCGGCAAGGTGTTCGGCCTGCTTGGCCCCAACGGCGCAGGCAAGACGACCCTCATCCGCATCATCAACCGCATCACCGCGCCCGACAGCGGCCGCATTCTCTTCGACGGCCACCCCTTCGAGGCTGCCGACGTGGCCCGCATCGGCTACCTGCCCGAAGAGCGTGGCCTCTACAAGAAAATGAAAGTCGGCGAGCAGGCCATCTACCTCGCGCAGCTCAAGGGACTCACACGACAGGAAGCCCGCGAGCGCCTCACGCTGTGGTTCAACAAGTTCGACATCATGCCCTGGTGGGACAAGAAGCTCGAGGAACTCTCCAAGGGTATGCAGCAGAAGGTGCAGTTCATCATCACCGTGCTCCACGAGCCGCCCCTCCTCATCTTCGACGAACCCTTCTCGGGCTTCGACCCGGTGAACGCCGAAATGCTCAAGCGCGAAATCCTGGCGCTCCGCGACAAGGGACACACCGTGATTTTCTCTACCCACAACATGGCCTCGGTCGAGGAGGTCTGCGACGAAATCGCCCTCATCGACCACTCCCACGTGGTGCTCACGGGCCACGTGGGCGAAGTGAAGGAACGCTTCCGCTCGGGGCTCTTCGAAGCGGTCACCACCAGTGAGCGACTCGCGCCCCGTCCTGGCCTCTTCACTGTCGAAGGCATGGAAACCCAAGGTGCACTCCACACCTTCACGCTCCGAGCCGCCGCAGGCGTCGAAGCCTCGCAGCTCATCGGCGCCGTAGCGGAGAGCGTGCCCCTGCGCGCCATCAGCGAGAAGATGCCGACCATGCAGGAAATCTTCCTCCAGACAGTCAAGCCGTAACGTTTCCCCTCACCCCAACATCTTGTCTACCATGCAAAAGACTTTGCTCATCA
>CAMGGA010000012.1 GCA_946055515.1 uncultured Bacteroidales bacterium | reverse complement strand
GCGAACTCCCCTTGCCCGAAGCGGGCGCGCTGCAGGTGCAGTTCAACCCCGCCCGACTCGTCAGCACGGGCGCGCGCATCGACAAGCAGGCACTGAAGCAACGCCCCTGTTTCCTCTGTCCCGACCAGCGACCGCGGGAACAGCGTTCCCTCCCCGTGCTGGGCCACGTGGAGGTGCTGGTCAATCCGTTCCCTATCCTGCCCGGTCACCTCACGCTGCCCACGCGGCGCCACAAATACCAGTCGCTCAGCCTTTTCCTCTCCGAAATCGTGCCCTTGGCCTCGCACCTGCCCGACCACCTGATTTGGTACAACGGGGCCCGCTGCGGCGCTTCCGCCCCCGACCATGCGCACCTCCAGGCGGGCCAGCGCGGCATCGTGCCTCTGGAGCGTGACTGGAAGATCTACGAGCCTCGCCTGAGCCGCGTCTATCCCTTCACGCCGGCCCAGGAGTCGGAACTCGAAGCGGAGGGCTATCCGCTGCTTGCCGAGCCGCACTTGGGCATCTACCTGCTCCAGGGCTATGCCTGCCCTGCCCTCGTCGTGCGCACCCACACGGCCGAGGCCGCGCCTCACCTGCTCGAAAAGGCGCTCGGCATCCTGCCCGTCGAGGAGGGACAGCAGGAACCCGACGTGAACCTCCTGGCATGGCTGCAGAGCGGACAGCCCACGCGCAGCGACGAGGTGGTGATGGTGATCTTCCCTCGCCGCAAGCACCGCCCGGCCTGCTACCACGCTACCGACCGCTCCCAGATTTTGGTCAGCCCCGGTGCCATCGACATGGGTGGCCTGCTCATCACGCCGCGCCGCCAGGACTTCGAACGGCTCACGCCTGCCATGGCGCAGGGTATTCTCCGCGAGGTGACCATGACGCCCGCTACACTCGCTTCGCACTGCCGCCGGCTCCAGAATGCGGGTGCAAAACCGGCCTCGACAAGCAAGGAGGCTGTCGCTGCCCCCGCAAACGCCACAGACCAGCTTTCGGAACGCCCTGTGCAGGTGGGCATCCTGCACACGCCCGAAGTGGAATTTACACTCAACGGGGCGTACACGGCCAAGGGCATCCCGGCTACGGGAGCGCAGCGCGTAGAGTATAGCCAGGGAGGCATTCTCTGGAACAACAACCTCTACAGCGAACTGACCTTCCACCCGAAGGACGAGGGGGCTTCGTTCACCCTGCCGCGCGTGACGATTGGCCGGCAGTTCCACTGGCAACAGGAACAGGCACAGACGTTCAGCGGCACGCTCCGCCTCATGGTCTACGAAGAGCAGCTCGTGGTCATCAACGAACTGTCGGTCGAGGACTATCTGCTGAGTGTGATTTCGAGTGAAATGAATGCCGATGCGCCGCTCGAACTCCTGCGGGCCCACGCCGTGATTTCGCGCAGCTGGGTGTACAGCCAGATGGCCGTGCGCACCTACGGGCGCGTGGCCGACTCGGGTGGTTTCTTCACGGGCTCGCGCCGCGACGGCGAAATCATCCGCTGGTACGACCGCACGGACCATTCGCTCTACGATGTCTGCGCCGATGACCATTGCCAGCGCTACCAGGGCATCACGCACGCGGCCCACCCTAACGTCGTGGAGGCCGTGAAGTCCACGCGCCACCTGGTGCTGCTCGACAGCCAGGGCACACTCTGCGATGCACGTTTCTCGAAATGCTGCGGCGGCATCAGCGAAAAATGGTCCACGTGTTGGGACGATGCCTCGCACCCGGCCTTTGAGCACCCCGTGCGCTGTGCCGAACCCGGCCAGCCCGTGCGCCTGCCCGACCTGACGCGCGAAGCGGAGGCGGAGGCTTGGATACGTTCGACGCCCCCGGCTTTCTGCAACACGACGCAAACGGAACTGCTCCACCAGGTGCTGAACAACTACGACCACGAGTCTACCCCCGAATTTTACCGCTGGCAGGTGAGACTGCCGCAGGCGGAGGTAGCAGAACTTGTGCGCGAACGTACGGGACAGGATTTGGGCAACATTCTCCGCCTCGAACCCGTGGAACGCGGCACCAGCGGACGGCTTGCGCGCCTCCGCGTGGTGGGATCGAAGGCTTCGCTCGTGGTGGGCAAGGAACTGGAAATCCGCCACTTGCTCTCGCCGACGCACCTCTACAGTTCGGCCTTCGTGGTGGACACGGAGATGCCGACCGACGGCACCGACGTGCCCACAGCCTTCGTGCTGACGGGGGCCGGCTGGGGCCACGGCGTCGGGCTCTGCCAAATCGGTGCTGCGGTCATGGCGACGAAGGGCTACGACTACCGCACGATTTTGAAACATTACTACAACGGGGTCAGCATTGCCAAAATCTGACCGCCATCACGCTTTTTTCATCCATGAAGATTACTCTCTCTGACAGCCAACTCCGCCAGGCAGCGGACGAAGGCATGGACAGCTTTGTACAGACCATCGTCGAGGCAATTTCCGGGGCGGTGGGCGGCGAACTCAACGCGGAATCGATGCAGCAACTCAACGCGGACCAGATTACGCTCTGGGGCTACGCCATCCTGCACCAGGAACTGATGGACGGGGGCTTCGTGCAACTCATCCACAACGGCTACGGCCCGTTTTTCTTCGACAACCCGTTTGCCAAGGCCATGCGACTTTGGGGCCTGCACGATTTCAGCAAACTGATTTACAAGGCCAAGAAGCTCTACGATGTGCGGAAGGACGAACTGACTCGCCCCTGCACCGACGAGGAGTTCATGGCGCTCTTTGAGCAGCACCCCGAGTTTGACGCCCTTGACGATGCCTTCATCGAAGACGAGGAGACTATCACTGCGGCCATCGCATGCTACATCGACGAACACCTCGACGCATTCGTGGAGGTGGTTGCGGACTAAGGCTCCCGCCCCGCCGCACCAACGCACCAACGCGCACATTTCCCTCTACACGAAAACTCCAACCGCCTGGACACGCCCGCACTGCTTCCCCGCCGGGCGCCTTCCAGCGGTTGGGCTTTGCCTTTATGCTGCTTTTGCGCCAAACCATAATACGGCTATCCGCCCAAGGCCATGCTGCGCCTGCGGGTTTTCTCCTTAAAATATAAAAACAAGTATTTACAAGTGTAAGTTTTACTCCCAATCCTGGTCTTTACCTTCAAGAGAGTTCAAACAAACATTCATTCATCTTGCTTGCGCCAAGGACTACCCGCCCTTCCGGCCGGCACTTCAAAAGTATTCCTCTATGTACGACGAAATCGACTTTATCGACAACAGTAACTCTGCTTCCAACCGATTGTTCTCTTTCGAGGGACGCATCTGCCGCAAGGACTTCTGGAAGTCCGTTCTGAAAGCCATTCTCATCGGAATTATTGCCAGTTTAGTGATTGGTCCCTGCTTGTTCATTTGGCCTGCATTCGGGAGCATCCTGCGAATGGTACTCATGGCATTTACTACGGTGATAATCTGCGCGGCCGCGTCCAAACGCTTCCACGACTTGGGTTTTTCAGCTACCTTACCCGTTACGGTATGTGCCGCGAGTTATGTTTTGTCCAGCATCTTTACCATTCTCGAGATTTCGGGGTATAAGTTCGTTGTTGAATCCATGTCATTCGTTTCCTTCGTGATATTGCCCATCAACGCCGTGGTCATATACATTGTAGCTGGCTGCCTACGCGGCAACGAAGGCATGAACCAATACGGCTCCAACCCGCTGCGCGACTTCGACGAGCAGCTCCGTGAGTACAACAGCGAGTCCTAACTGTGTTGTCAGCCCCAAGCTTTTCACTGGAACAAGGAAACTACCCACAAATATCCACCGGCAATCAATGAACAAGTTTGAAGAAAGGAAAATATGCCGGGCAATGTGCGCAAACGCTGACACAACGCCTACGCCAACCGCTCCAGGACGGTGCGGATGAGCGTGTCGATGCTGTTCTTGTAGTTGGGGTTGGCGCTGCCTGCCACGCGGTTGGCAATGACCATGCAACAGGTGAGAGCCTTGTGGCCCAACAGTCGGGAAAGGCCAGCCACGGCGCTGCTTTCCATCTCGAAGTTCGTGATTTGCCACTGGCCGTAGCGAAAGGCTTCTATCTTGTGGTTGGCCTCGGGGTCAGCCAAAGGCAAACGGAGCTGGCGGCCTTGCGGACCGAAGAATCCGCCACAGGCTATGGTGACGCTACGCACCATGTCGTCACCCGCCACACGCTCCAGCAGTTCCTCATCGGCATGGACCACGTAGGGATGACTGATGCACTGCGAACCCGTCCATTGCATGTGGTCCAGGAAGGCGCGCTCGAAATCGAGGTCGCAGACTGCATCACGCCCCGCGTAGAAATTGAGCAATCCGTCGAAGCCCACGCTGATGGCACTGGCAATGAACGTGCCCACGGGTACGGACGGTTGAAGTCCGCCGCAGGTGCCAATGCGCACAATCTCGAGTTGGCGCAACTGGGGGCGGACCAGACGCGTGGCGAAGTCGATGTTGGCCAACGCGTCGAGTTCGTTGAGCACGATGTCTATGTTGTCGCAACCGATACCCGTCGAGACCACCGTCATGCGCTGGCCCTGGAAACGGCCCGTGACGGTGCGAAATTCGCGACTGGAGATGTCGCATTCGATGTCGGTAAAGTGGGAGGCGACCAAGGGCACTCTCCCAGGGTCGCCCACGAGGATAACTTTGTCAGCCAACTGTTCGGGGCGCACATGGAGGTGGAAAATGCTGCCGTCGGGGTTAATGATCAACTCGGAGGGAGCGATGGGCTGTGTTTGCTGCATAGTATTATAATGAATAAAGGGATGAAACCGCCGCGGTGCCATCTAACGGGGCGGCGCGGCGGGTTCGGAAAAAGAATGCTTATTTGCCTAATTCAGCCTTGCGCATGTTTTTCGCCATTTCGTGACAAAGCGACTGCTGCTTCGGCATATCCTCGCGCAAGGTACGGAGCTGGCTGAGGATACGTTCGGAACGGTCGCCCTGGGCCAACTGCAGTTCGAGGCGGTCGGCCTGTTCCTGCATCTCTTGGAGAGACATTTCCTGTTCTGCCAGCTGCGCTGCAATGCGGCGGGCGGCTTCACTGCGGAATTGCGAGAGGTCGGTGTAGACCAGGTCGTCCGAAATTACCCAGCGATGGGTTGCCTTTCTCTGGACTTCTCCCCTGCTGCGCTGGGCCTTGAGGCGTTCCTTCGCCTGAGCCACAACCTGGCGGTTGGTCTGGGTGTCGGCCAGGGAAGAGAGCTGGGCGAAAGCTACCAGTTCGCTGTGCTCGTAGGCTTCATACTCATAGATATCGCGTGTCGAGGAAGGGACAAATACATAGACACACACGGTGTCGCCCTGCTGGTTGCGGTCGGTGACCAGCCAGCCGAGCTGCGAGGCTTCGTCGATGGCAAGCAGATACTCGTTGGCGGGAGAATTGAAGGGCATGCCCAAATTCTCGGGCTTGAGATACTGCTGCGTCTCGGCATCGTAACGGGTGACGAAAATGTCGTAGCCGCCAAGCGAACCCTCGCCCTGCTGTGCGAAATACAAGGTGACACCATCGGGCATCACGAAAGGAGAAGCCATGCTGCACTCGGGAGAAGCCAGGCCAGGGAGTTCTTCCACCTGCCCCCACCCTTTTTGCGCCTTCCAGGCCGAACGGAGCGTCATCGGGTCGCCCGGGTTGTCGGCCCCGGCAAAATAGAGACGGTCGCCCAGGTCGTTTTCAAAGGCGATGGGGGACAACTGTGCGGGGAAGCCACCGGAGGCTTGCTTCTTGTTGGCAAACGAAACGAAATGGCCCGACTCGGCGGAAAGGAGGATTTGCTCAGTCATGCGCGGGCGCGTCACCTTAAAACTGTCCACGAAGATCACCCGCTCTATGCCGCGCAACATGTCGCTGCCCATGACTGCGCGGGAAAGGTCTTCCTCCAGTCGATCCGTACTTTTCTGCTCTTTGCGCGCGTTTTCAATTTCGCGGCGCAACTGGCGGGCTGCATCGTCGAAGCGGTAGAGCTGGATGAGCTGCTCGCTGCTCAAGGCAGGCTGGGCAGGTTTCGGCGCGGCTTTCTTGCGCTGGGCCGCGGCCGAAAGCGCGAAAAGGAAGAGGAAAGAGAGGGTGAAACAACGGAAAAGTGTAGTCATGGAATAAGGGGTTTAGAGATTGAAACTGAAAGCCCGGAGGCCCCCATGGAGCGTGTGGGAGGGACTTTCTGGACAGACATTCCAGGTCACCTGCACGCGGAAAACGTCCAAAAGTACTATTTTTTTCAGAACGAAACTCTGCAAATACCTCTTTTTATGTAATTTTGCATTGAAAAGAAGCGGAATCCGATGGCTCACTCGCAGCGTCCGCCCGCCCCCCAGGTGAGGCGTTTCTCTTGAACGAAAGTGTTCATTTCCGCTGAATTTCATCTACAAAGCAACGTTGTATTACACCTTTAATAAAAGCTGCTGTGGTTTTCAAATCTATCTCCCGCAAACTCATCCTTTGCCTGCTTCTACTCGCGGTATGTGGACCTGCCGGAACGTTCGGCGCCTTGCGCGCTACGGCCCAGACACCTGCTTCCGAAACGCCTGGTGTGGAGAAGAAAGAAGTGAGACAAAAAACAGGACAGTTCAAAACCTACAAGGCGAAACGCAAGGATACGCTCTACGGCGTGGCGAAATCGAACGGCATCTCGGTGGACGAACTGACCGAGGCTAACCCCGAGATGAAGCGCCCCGACTATAAGCTGAAAAAAGGTGACACCATCCGCATCCCGCTCTACGAAACGGTGCTGGTACCCGTCTACCACGGGCTGAAAACGATCCACGTGGCGGTCGTACTACCCCTTTTGGGCGACGGACTGGAGCACAAGCGTGCCGTGGAGTTTTACCGCGGCATGCTGATTGGTATCGGCCAACTCAAGGATGCGGGCATCAACGTGAACGTCACGGTCTTCAACGAACCAGGACCCGACATGAGCATTGCCTCGTTGGCGGTTGAAATCGAACAGTCCAAGCCCGACGTGGTCGTTGGCCCACTCTATCCGAACCACTTCACCGACATAGCCTCAATTTCCAAGCACGACACCAAGGTGGCCATTCCCTTTTCCTCGAAAGTACCTCAGGTGAACTACCGCCCCGACCTCTTCTTGCTCAACACGCCGGTTTCGACTGAAATTCAGTTGGCTACGAGTCTTTTCCTCAACCATTTCAAGAAGGAAACCACGGTGGTGATGTTCAACCACACCGACGGCAACAAGCAGGCTTTCTGCACTTCACTCCAGCAGACTTTGCTCGACAAGGGCTACACGGTGCTGCAATACCCGAGCTCGACCAGCGTTTCCGCCATCGCCAAGGCGCTTTCTCCACATACCGGCCGCGTGGTGTTCGTCCCCAACGATGCGAGCCAACCCGTGCTGGACGCCCTGCTCAACCTGCAGAAAGAGCTCAAGGGCCTGATGCCAGCCCTGCAAACGAGCCTTGTGGGCTACGACAAATGGATTGCGCTCAGCGAATCTGGCTACCGCAACCGCCTGCACGAGGCCGACGCTTACCTACTCTCGGCCAATTACTATTTCCCCTATACCAAGGCGGCCATGGACTTCAATGCACTCTACGAGAAATGGTTCAAGACGGGCCTGCTGGACAGCCAGCCGCGCATGGCGCCGCTGGGCTATGACTTCAGCGTGGGTTTCCTCGGCGCACTGAACCTCTACGGCCACGACTTCACGACGCAGGTTTCGCCCACTTCGACGGTGGCGGGACTGCCCAAACTCCAAACGGACATGACGTTCGTCCCCACGGAGAAAGGGGGCGGCTACGTGACGCGAAGCATGTGGCTCGTCCACTTCAAGCCCGACATGAGCATCGTGAAACTGAACAATCCCTAACGTGGCCCTTTCCGTTTTCCATTCTCCCTCTTCATGAAACGAAACCTCTATCTCTTCTTCCTCCTCAGCCTCCTTTGGATGTCTGTCGGTATGTCCCCGAAAGCTTTTGCCCAAATCGGTGAACCGCGCAACGCCATTGCCGTGGGCTTTTCAGGTGGCCTGGCCCTCAACACGGTGGGCTTTGACCCGACCATCAAGCTGAAGCAACACAAAGGGGCCACGTTCGGCGTAGTGGCACGCTTCACGAGCGAAAAGTATTTCCAAACCGTCTGCGCCCTCCAAGTGGAATTGAACTATGCGCTGCTCGGCTGGACGGAGGAAGTGCTCGACGCCAACTCGAAACCGCTGCCCGACCAATACAGCCGCAATCACCACTACCTGCAACTGCCCATCCTGGCCCGACTGGGATGGGGACGCGAATACAAGGGGGGCATGGGCTACTTCCTGGCAGGTCCGCAATTTGGCTACTGCATTTCGGAGAACACGAAGCAAAGCTCCTTCACGCTCAATGAGGCCGGAGAGCCCGACCGCCCGAATGGTATGTTCGCACAATACGATATGCCCATCGAAAACAAGTTCGACTACGGCATCACGGCTGGCGCCGGATTTGAGCTGAGCACGAAGGCGGGACGCTTCCTTATCGAAGGACGCTACTACTACGGCCTCTCGGACATCTTCAAGAACTCGAAGAAGGACACCTTCGGACGCTCCAACAACGGTACGATAGTTGTGAAATGCTGCTACCTCTTCGACCTTAAGCGGTAATGAAACGCACTGCCCTACTCCTTATTATATTATACCTCTCTGCAACTTACCTCTATGCTCACCCGTAAACCGACATATCGTTTGCTTCTCGGCTTTCTGCTCCTGCTGCTTCCCTTCATGGCAAGGGCTGAGAAATGGACAACGGAAACGCTTCCCATGGTACACCTTCAGGACGCGCGCCGCTTCGTGTGCAATCCCGACGGGGTGCTGGCCCCTGCGACGGTGGCCCACAACGACAGTTTGCTGCAACGCCTTTTGGCAGACAAGGGCGTGGAGACGGTGGTTGTGGTAGTGAAGCAGCTCAAAGGCGATGACCCCTACGAGTTCGGCATGGCCTTGGCACGCAAATACGGCATCGGTTCGAAGAAGCAGAACTCGGGCCTCATCCTCATTCTGGCCACGGAGGACCGCTCGTACCAAATCCTTACGGGAACAGGACTGGAGGGCACGTTGCCCGACGCCATCTGCAGCCGCATTGAGCGCCGCGTCATGGTGCCGCTGCTGAAGAAGGAGCAATGGGACGAAGCCATTACGGCCACGCTCGGAAGCATCGACGGCTACATCCGCAAGGATCCTTCGCTCATGGCTGAAGTGGACGAGGCGGAAGACCCGATGGATGCACTAATCGGTTTGGGTCTGACCGTGTTCTTTGGTTTCCTCTTCATCGGCATGCTCGTCCTGTTCACCCACAACAGCAAGTGTCCACGCTGCAAGCAGGCCTGCCTGCAAACCGTCAAGAGCCAGCGCATCCGCCTGCAAGGCAGCCAGAAATGGTACATCGCTTCGACGCTCCGCTGCCCGCGCTGCGGCTTTGAGAAAGTGGACACGAAGGAAGAGGACAACGGCCTCAACGGCGGAGGCATCCCACCCATCATCATCGGTGGCGGCCGCGGCGGTTCGTTCGGCGGCGGTTCGTTTGGCGGTTCCTTCGGCGGCGGCATGTTCGGCGGCGGAGGCGCAGGCGGCCGCTTCTAAGCCGCAAGTGCTGCGCCGTGTATTTCATTCTCACGCTTATTCACAAATTCAAAATTTATCCCACATGTCAAAGAAATCGATTACCCTCATCGTCATCGCTGCTATCGTGGTACTCCTCGGCGGCTACGGCTGTTCTTCCTACAACGGGATGGTGCAGAAAGACGAAGCTGCTGCCACGGCCTGGAGCAACCTGCAGTCGCAGTACCAGCGCCGCGCTGACCTCATCCCGAATCTGGTGAACACCGTGAAGGGCTATGCAAAACACGAAAGCGAAACGCTCGAAAACGTGGTGGCCGCACGTGCCAAAGCTACGCAACTCACCGTGGACGCCAACGACCTGACTCCCGAAAAGATGAAGCAGCTGCAGGCCGCACAGGGTGAACTCTCCCAAGCCCTGGGCCGTTTGCTCATGCTGACGGAAAACTATCCCGACCTGAAGGCCAACGAGAACTTCCGCGACCTGCAGGCTCAGCTCGAGGGCACGGAAAACCGCATCAACGAGAGCCGCCGCCTCTACAACGAGAGCGTGAAGACTTACAACGTGGGCATCCGCACTTTCCCCGCCAACATCATGGCCGGCATGTTCGGCTTCGAGAAGCGCCCGGCCTTCGAGGCTGAAGCAGGTGCAGAAAAAGCACCTTCCGTAGAGTTCTAACCCCATCAGATACCAGACCATTATGGACAGCAAACAAAGATACATGATGCGTGGCGTTTCGGCCATGAAGGAGGACGTACACAACGCCATCAAGAACATCGACAAGGGCATCTTCCCCCAGGCTTTCTGCAAAATCATCCCCGACATTCTCGGCGGTGACCCCGAGTACTGCAACATCATGCACGCCGACGGCGCCGGCACGAAGTCGAGTCTCGCCTACATGTACTGGAAGGAAACGGGCGACCTGAGTGTGTGGAAGGGCATTGCCCAGGATGCACTCATCATGAACACCGACGACCTCCTGTGCGTGGGTGCCGTGGACAACATCCTGGTGAGCTCCACCATCGGACGCAACAAGATGCTCATCCCCGGCGAAGTGATTTCTGCCATCATCAACGGCACGGACGAACTCCTCCAGCAGATGCGCGACATGGGCATCGGCATCTATGCCACGGGCGGCGAAACGGCCGACGTGGGCGACCTCGTGCGCACCATCATCGTGGACTCGACCGTCACCTGCCGCATGAAGCGCAGCGACGTGATTGACAACGCCAACATCCGCCCTGGCGACGTGATTGTCGGCCTCTCCTCTTGCGGACAGGCTACCTACGAAACGGAATACAACGGCGGCATGGGTTCCAACGGACTTACCTCGGCACGCCACGACGTATTCGCCAAGTATCTCGCCGAAAAATATCCCGAAAGCTTCGACAAGGCCGTGCCCGACGAACTCGTCTACAGCGGCAGCTACAAACTGACCGACCCCGTCGAGGGTGCACCCGTCAATGCGGGCAAACTCGTGCTCTCCCCTACCCGCACCTACGCTCCCGTGGTGAAGAAGCTGCTCGACGAAATGCGCAGCGACATCCACGGCATGGTCCACTGCACGGGCGGCGCACAGACGAAGGTGCTGCACTTCGTGGGCGAAAACTGCCGCGTGATCAAGGACAACATGTTTCCCGTGCCGCCCCTCTTCAAGGCGATTGCCAAGGAGAGCGGAACGGACTGGGCAGAAATGTACAAGGTGTTCAACATGGGCCACCGCCTCGAAGTCTACGTGTCGCCCGAAAATGCCCAGCGCGTCATCGACCTGTCCAAGAGTTTCAACATCGATGCCCAAGTGGTAGGGCACATCGAAGAAGGCCCGCGCTCGCTGACGATCCGAAGCGAGTTTGGCGAGTTTAACTACTAATCCCGAATTGCTTACATGGCAGAAAAGAATACCTTGCTGGAAAAGCTCGACGGGCTGCAAGCCCGCTTCGAGGAAGTTTCCACGCTCATCACCGACCCCGCAGTTATCGCCGACCAGCAGCGCTACGTACGCCTCACCAAGGAATACAAGGACCTGGAAGACCTCATGGCTGCGCGCAAAGAATATGCCGACACGCTCTCCAACCTCGAGGAGAGCAAAAACATCCTGCTCAGCGAGGACGACCCCGAAATGAAGGAAATGGCCCGTGAGGAGGTGGCTGCTTGCGAAAAGCGCATCCCCGAACTCGAAGAGTCCATCAAGCTCATGCTCGTCCCGAAAGACCCTGAAGACTCGAAGAATGCCATTCTCGAAATCCGCGGCGGTACGGGCGGCGACGAAGCGGCGCTGTTTGCGGGCGACCTGTTCCGCATGTACACCAAGTACTGCGAGCGCAAGGGCTGGAAGCTCGAAGTGTCGAGCGCGAGCGAAGGCGCCGCGGGCGGTTTCAAGGAAATCGTCTGCTCCGTGACGGGCCCGGATGTCTACGGCACGCTGAAATACGAGAGCGGCGTGCACCGCGTGCAGCGCGTGCCGGCCACGGAAACACAGGGACGTGTCCACACTTCGGCGGCCACCGTGGCCGTACTCCCCGAAGCGGAAGCCTTCGACGTGGTCATCAACGAAGGCGAAATCAAGTGGGACACCTTCCGCTCCAGCGGTGCCGGCGGCCAGAACGTGAACAAGGTGGAAAGCGGTGTGCGCCTGCGCTACAACTGGAAGAACCCCAATACGGGCGAGGTAGAGGAAATCCTCATCGAGTGTACCGAAACGCGCGACCAGCCGAAGAACAAAGAGCGCGCCCTGGCCCGCCTCCGCACGTTCATCTACGACAAGGAGCACCAGAAGTATGTCGACGACATCGCCTCGCGCCGCAAGACCCTCGTTTCGACAGGCGACCGCTCGGCAAAGATCCGCACCTACAACTATCCCCAGGGACGCATCACTGACCACCGTATCAACTACACCATCTATAATCTCCAAGCCTTCATGGACGGCGAAATCCAGGACTGCATCGACCACCTCATCGTGGCCGAGAACGCCGAACGCCTGAAGGAAGCGGAAATGTAGACCCGCCCTGCGAAGCCCTACGCCCTTCCGCCCCCATGCTTAGCCCCACCTTTTCCATGCGACTGTATCCGTTCCTCTTTTGCACCTTGCTCCTCGCTGCGACGGGCTGCAAGGAAAAAGGACAGGCCGACGAGCCTGCCCGCAACGGGGCGTTTGCCAAGGCGAAGGAGACGGAAGGGCCGAACGTGCAGCGCATCGTTGATTCGGGCGAACTCATTGTGGCCACACTCAGCGGCCCCGACACGTATTTCGACTACCAGGGGCAGCCGATGGGACTGCAATACGCGCTGTGCGAGGACTTTGCCGCCACCCTCGGCGTGGCCGTGCGCGTGGTGCTCGCCACCGATACCACCCAACTCATCCGCTATGTGCAGACGGGAGAAGCCGACTTGGCTGCCCTCCCGCTGCCCACGGCGCTGAGCCAGAAAAGCAAGCTGCGCACGGCGGGCTATGTGAACGAAGAGAAACAGTTGGGCTGGGCTTTGAGAAACAACGAGACAGACCTTGCCGAAGCGCTCGACAACTGGTACGTGGAGGGCCTTGGGCAACGCCTCCAGCAGCGCGAACAAAACCGTCTGCAAACGCGCCGCACGGTGAAGCGGCAAGTTCACGCGCCCTTCATCTCTCGCGAAAAGGGCATCATTTCCACCTACGACGCGCTCTTCAAGGTAGCCGCACAGCAAACGGGCTGGGACTGGCGGCTCATTGCTGCACAGTGCTACCAGGAGTCGGGCTTCGACCCCAATGCCGTTTCGTGGGCAGGGGCCAGGGGACTGATGCAAATCATGCCCGGTACAGCCCGCCACCTTTCCTTGCCCGAAGAGCAGGTGTTCCAGCCGAAAGCCAACATGATGGCCGCCGCACGCTACATCCGGGAACTCCAGGGGCAATTCGCCTCCATTCAAGACCCCGAAGAACGCGCCAAGTTTGTCCTGGCCTCGTACAACGGCGGACTCGGACACATCCAGGACGCACAGGCACTCACGCGCAAACACGGCGGCAACCCTTCGCGCTGGGCCGATGTGGGTTACTACGTGAAGAACCTCAGCAACGTGCGCTTCTACCGCGACCCCGTGGTGCGCCACGGCTACATGATTGGCAGTGAAACCTACGACTACGTGGAAAGCATCATGAACCGCTGGCGGCAATACGGCGGCAATGTTTCGTCTTTTTCCTCGCGCACCACACCTTCCACCCTGCTCCCCGACGGCACGGAGCACACGCGCCGCCCCCACAAGCCCAACCGCTTCAGCAAGGAGCGCCGCATCCTCTCACCCGAAGAACTCAAGGGAGAAAATCCGGAAAATATCTGACGGAGCGGCAGCCTGCCCTCCCGCTCTTCTACACTGCGCAGCCCATGCTCTTGTCGCTGCGCCGTTTCTTTTTATCATGCGCCGTTTCCTTTTATCATTATGAGTATACCTACCCACGCTTGCGCCATGTACGCCGAACTCGTCGAAATCAGCAATCTGCCCGGTGCGCCGCGTGTCCGCTATGTGCGTATGTACGGACTGTTGCGGCGCATCTGCCTCGAACAGTCGGCCGCATTCAAGAGCGACTACGCCACGCTCTTCTCCCGCCTGCTCGCCGTTTGCCGCCACGCCGCCATCGACCACCGGGCCGCCGACCGCTTCCGCCGCCATGCCCGCCGCGTGCTCCACGAGGAATATGTGCCGACACCCGAAGCCGAACGCTTCGACTTGGCCGACCTCACTCATTTTGTGTGGCAACTCACGGGCGAACCCATTCCCCCTGCCCTTCCCGGTGAAGTCAAGCCCTTCCGTCCGCAGAAAGCCACCAGGCCGGCCAAACGCACCTTACGCGGCGTGGTAGAGCACGTGCTTTCGCCCCACCGTTTCCGCTGTCTTGTAGATGGAGAGACATTGCCCTTCGATGTACAGTTCCTCGAACTCCCCGACACCGCCGAAGGCCAGCGCCTCACCACGCGCTACCTTGCAGAAGGCGATAGCGTGATGTTGCTCGACGCCGTGGCCGTCGCAGGCGCGGCCCAGACGCTGGAGGCCGGGATGGTCATCCTCGAACCCGACTATTTGCTCGACGTCACCTCGCTCACCTCCTGCCTGAAACCCTTCGGGCATTCTCCGCTCAACTATCTGCTCGGGCTGTTCCTTCCCGCCGAGCCTACGAAGCACATTCTCCTCGGTAACCTGGCCAACCAGTTTATGGACGACTGCATCTATGGCGGCGCCAAGGCCACCTTCGAGGAGTCGGCTCGTCGCCATTTCCGTTCCGACCTGCTGAGCTATATCTGCCTGCCGCAGCAGGAAATCGGTCCGGCCTTCTTTGGGGAAGCCCGTAAACAGTTCCAGCACATCCGCGAAGCCGTGCTCCAGCGCTTCGAAGGGTCGGACGTGGGCATCAATCCAGCCCAAGCACTCTTAGAACCCTCTTTCCTCTGCCCCATCCTCGGACTCCGCGGCCGTCTCGACGTGATGACCACGGACCGCCGCCGCGTGCTCGAACTGAAGAGCGGCAAGGCTGAGACTTTCGGCCGCGAGCAGCCTGCCGCGAAGGCGGACCACCTCATGCAGATGTCACTCTACGGAGAAATTCTCCGCCGCAACTTCGGTCTAGACTGGGGCGAAGTGCAGACCTTCCTGTTCTATTCAGCCTATCCCCTCTTCTTCAACGAGCGGCGCTCGGCGGGTGCCCTGCGCGAAGTGATGGACCTGCGCAACGGCATCGTTTGCCTCCTGCGCCGCCTTGCCCGCGGACAGTTCGACCGCATCCTTCCCCTCCTCACGCCCGAGCATCTCAACGCCTTTGGTATGGGGGGAATGTTCTATCGCAACTATCTCCTGCCGCAAATCGAATCCGTCACGACCCCCCTCTCACAGCTCCACGGCGACCCGCTCCTGAAGGATTATTTCTCCGCCTTCCTCACCTTCACAGTGAGCGAGATGTTCCTGAACAAGACCTCCGACAACCGACCCGACTCGCTGCGGGGCTTCGCCGCCACATGGACGGCCGATGCCCGCACAAAGCGCCTGGCGGGCAACCTCCTCAACGACCTGAAGCTCATCGAGGTGCAGAAAGATGGGCAGGGAGCGATCACGACTCTCCACTTTCTGCTGCCGCAGGAGGAGACAGACGACTTCGTGCCGAATTTCAGCGAAGGGGAAATGGTGCAGGTTTACGAAGCTTCTTCTCCCGAAGCCAACGTTACGAACAGCCAGCTCTTCCGCGCTACAGTAGTGCAGATCAGTGGCACGACGATCACCCTGGAACTGGCTTTCCCGCAGCGCAACCCGCGTGTATTCCACGCCGAAGCCCTTTATGCGGTAGAGCACGACTCAACCGATGGTCCTGCAAACCAGCAGGTGCGCAACCTCTTCAGCCTGCTCACGGCCACGCCACGACGCCGCGACCTCATCCTGGGCCGCCGTGCTCCCGAAGCCGACCACTCACGCCGGCTCTTGGGACAGCACCCAGCCACCGTCACGCCGCTGCTCGAGGCGGCCAAGCAAGCCAAGGACTACTACCTCTTGGTGGGCCCGCCGGGCACGGGGAAGACCAATGTGGCATTGCGCGCCATGGTCGAAGAGTTCTTGCTCGAACGGGCTGCAGCGGACGCGGAAGCCCCGCAACACGCACTTCTCCTCACGGCCTACACCAACCGCGCCGTGGACGAAATCTGCTCCATGCTCAACTGCTTGGCACAAACGTTACCCTTCGACTACCTCCGTCTGGGCCACGAAGCCGCCTGCGCTCCCGAACACCACAGCCATTTGCTGAGTGTGCGTGCCGAGGCATTGGCCAACCGTCATGCCGCACGCCGTCTGCTCGAAGAAGTTCCCATCGTCGTCGGCACGGTGGTCACGCTGACCAACCAGCGCATACTGTTCCGCGCAAAGCATTTCTCCGCTGCCATTGTAGACGAAGCCTCACAACTGCTGGAACCGCAAATTCTCGGCTTGCTCTGTGCGCAGACGGATGGAAAGGACGCCATCGACAAATTCATCTTCATCGGCGACCACAAGCAGTTGCCCGCCGTGGTGCAACTCCCCACTTCGCGCACGCAGACTACCAGCGAACATCTCCGCGCCATCCAACTCCACGACCTGCGTCAATCCTTTTTCGAACGCCTCCACCGGATCGAACAGCAGGCTGGCCGCCATGCCTTCGTCGGCCTACTCCACCGCCAAGGGCGCATGCACCCCGACATCTGCCGTTTCCCGAACCATTGGTTCTACAAGGACCAGCTCGAGGCTGTGGGGCTGCCCCACCAGACAGAGCCGCTGGCCTACCCACCCGCCAACGACGCGCTGCAACGCTTTGTGGCCTCCATGCGCATGGGCTTCCTCCCCGTTTTCCCAAAAGGCGCACGCGAAAACATCCGCGCCAACGAAGCCGAGGCGGAACAAGTGGCCGCCCTCATCGCTGCCATCGTGGCCCTGCATCGCGAGGAACCCGGTTTCGATGCCGCAAGACACATTGGCGTCATCGTCCCCTTCCGCAGCCAAATCGCGTGCATCCGCACGGCGATGCGCAACTTCCATCCGCTTCCCTTGGCCCAATGGGCCGACACAATGACCATCGACACCGTGGAGTGCTACCAAGGCAGCCAGCGCGACTACATTCTCTTCAGCACCACGGTGAGCCTGCCCTACCAGCTGTCGCTGCTCTCCGAACCAGTCGAGGTGGAGGGCGACAGCGTGGACCGCAAACTGAACGTGGCCATCACCCGTGCCCGCAAACAGTTTTTCCTCATCGGCAATCCGCACTTGCTTCGCCAAAGCCCCATCTACGCGGCTCTCATCGATGCCTGCCTTTCGTACGAACCTGCCGCGCACTGAACCGACGACCGCGCCTCCCCGACAACATAATCTTCTTTGCGGAGCAAACACACGATATATCTTTCACACTTATTTGTCAAATAAAATAAAAGCACAATCTTTGTAGCCAAGAACCCTACACTTGGTTCTGAGTAAACTTCTTTTCACCCTATCTAATCCTTGACCCTATGATATATGCACTCCTCTTTGTCATCATCCTTATTCTCTGCTTCGAATATGCCCCGCCCTTGTTCTTCATACTGGTGATAGGAGGTGTGGCACTCTTCATTTATGCTGCATTGGAGGTAAACAAGGAGTTAGATGCTGAAGTAGAAAAGATGAAAGAAGAAGAGAGGAAGAAAGAGAAGCAAAAACACTTGCATGACCACAAGTCCCTTGACTCCCGCGATGACGATACCACCCGCACATCCACTGCCCCGCTGAGCCTTCCCTCCGTCACGCCGAAACTCCCGAAGGAACAGTTTTACAACATCTGCGAGGCGGTACACGGAGCCAAGGACATCTGCAAGCAGTTGAGCGAACGGGAGTCGTTCTACGAGGAGTTTTGCCGCCTCGGCGAAGGCCCCAATGGCGAGAAGTGTGAGAAAGAGCAGGTGCTCAACAACCTCTACACCTTCCTCGTGAAGGACTATTGCGAAATCTTTGAGAACCTCGGGCATCCCATTTCCGAATTGGCCAAGCTGACGGGCCGGGCCGAAATAGACTGCGACAAGGCCGAGGGGCAGGCCTTGGAGGTGATGATGCACAATATCATGGACAAGGACCGCTACGACTACGATGCCTTCCGCCAGGAAATGATCAACGACCTCTCGCGCCTTGGGGCGTGTACGCGCCGCATGCGGGAGATTGTAGCCGAAGGACTCAAAAACATGACCCACGCGGAAGCGACCATCAAGTCGCCCGACCTGGACGAGTGCAACATGATTATTGCCCTCGCCTATTTCAAACAGGACGACCTGCTACCCACAATGCGCAAGCTGCGCTATGACTTTGCCAAAGCCGTGGCCGAAAGCGACGGCACGGTGACTATGGCCGAAAAGCGCTACCTCGACAAGCTGAAAAAACTCTGGTTGGACGATGCCGCCGAGGCAGAGCGCCGCGCAAAGCGACACAAGGGCGAGCCTGCAGATGCCCCCACCCCGTCCGCCGAAGCCGCACCCGCAGACGAGCAGGGCGGCGACTCGACCACCGTCAGCGGCGACCCGCAGGCGCAGCTCAAGGAACTCATCGGCTTGGAACAGGTGAAGAACGAACTCCGCACGCTCTCGAAATTCATCGCCATGAACCAGAAGCGCGAGGCGCAGGGACTGAAGGTGGCACCGCTCTCGTACCACTGCGTCTTCGTGGGCAACCCCGGTACGGGCAAGACCACCGTGGCCCGCATTCTTTCGGGCATCTACCGCCAGCTCGGCGTGCTCAGGGGCGGACAACTCGTCGAAACGGACCGCTCGGGCCTTGTGGGCGAGTATGTGGGCCAAACCGCCGTGAAGACCAACAAGATTATCGACAAGGCACTCGACGGCGTGCTCTTCATCGACGAAGCCTACACCCTCGTGCAAGGCAGCGAGAACGACTACGGACGCGAGGCCATCGCCACCCTCCTGAAGCGCATGGAGGACGACCGGGACCGCCTCGTGGTGGTGCTCGCGGGCTACAACGACGAGATGGAAACCTTCCTGCAGTCCAACCCCGGCCTCCGCTCCCGTTTTAACCGACACATCCACTTCGAGGACTATTCGGCCGAAGAACTCCACCAAATCTTCATGCTCCAACTGAAGAAGTACGATTATACGCTCGACACCGAAAGCGAAGCCTGCCTGCACCAGCTCTTGGAAGAGACCTGCGCCCACCGCGCCAAGGACTTCGGCAACGCCCGCTTCGTGCGCAACTTCTTCGAAAAGGTAATAGAACGTCAGGCATCCCGCCTCGCGAAAAAGAAGGACGTGGATTTGGCTGATTTGAAAACAATCACAGCCGAAGACCTGTGCGCTTAGTGCAAAGCGCAGGTATACCTCATACAGTATTCATGCAATAAAACATCCCCACATGTTCTGGCTCATTGTCATTCTTATCCTCTTCATTATCCTCTACAACATAGACACACCGCTGTTCGTTGCCACGCTGTCAGCCATCGTTGTCGGCCCCATATCTTTTGTCCTCATCAATCATTTCAAGAAGATATACGATGAGGGAAAACAGGCAGAGAAAGAAGCCGTGCGGAGAGCCTTGGAAAGTGACGGGACGGAACAGGCAGGAGAGGCGGCCGAAACGACCGCCCCAACCACGGCCACGCCTGCAGAAACGCCCGCGCCCCGGGAAGAAGCCCCTCAGGCAGAAACGCCCCAGGAAGAAGCTCCCCGGAAAGATGAAAAGCCCATCCTCAATCCGCACATCGTGACGCCAACGGACTATGTCCTGCTCTACCGGGAATTCGACAAGTTTGCCGACAAGGACGATGATGAAGAAGTGTACGACGAAATCGATGCAGAGTTCCGCTACTACATGGGCGACGAAGACGAAGACGAGGACTACGACGACGATTTTGCCTACAGCAATACCCCCACAGAGCCCCAGCTGACGCAGGAGCAATTCGAGGCATTGGGCAGTTTCGTAAAAGAAGGAATGGGTATTTGTGACAAACTGAGCAAAAGAAAGGATTTCTTCGACAGTTTCGAAAAGGAAATGCTCGACATTGACTCCGTTGGTTTGTTCAACCCCATCATCCTTCAGCACACCCTCTACACCTACCTGGCCAGCGACCTCTTCAAAGTGCCGGGCAACTTCGGGCTGAACAACGACATCGAAGACTATGCCACCTTCGGCAAGGAACCTACCATCGACTGCGAAGAACTGGAAGGACAAATCTTTGGTGTCTTGGCCAGCTTCCTGACCGCAAGCAAAGAACCTGCCTACACGGACTATTGCAACGAGATGCGAATGAAGCATGCCAAGGGCCGCCCCAGTCCCTACGACATGCGGGAGGAGAAAGCCCGCGCGTTGCGCTTCTTCCATGCAGTGGGCAACTCCGTGCGGCCCTCCGATGTCTTCGAGTTCAATATGCCCATCCTCCTCGCCTACTTCAAGCAAGACGACCTGCTGCCCACCATGCGCAAACTTATCTACGACTTCACGCTATTCTACGCCGCCACTCGCGAGCGCATTGAGCCGCATGAGCAGAAATACATCGACAAGCTGAAGAGGCAGTGGGAAGAGGCTGCGGCCGCTGTGCAACCGCCCGCCCCGGCACCAGAGGAAGCGCTCGAGGAAACGCCCGCTGCAGCACAGACAGAGAAGCAGGAACCCGCCTCCCTGTCCGAAGAAGTCGACCCGCAGGAACAGCTGCGCGAACTGATTGGCCTCGGGGAAGTGAAAAAGGAAATACAAACACTCTCGGAGTTTATCACCGTAAACCAGAAGCGCGAAGCGCAAGGACTGAAGGTGGCACCACTCTCGTACCACTGCGTCTTTGTGGGCAATCCCGGCACGGGCAAGACCACTGTGGCGCGCATCCTCGCGGGCATCTATCGCCGGCTCGGCGTGCTCAAGGAGGGACAACTCGTTGAGACGGACCGTTCGGGCCTCGTCGGCGAGTACGTGGGCCAAACAGCCGTGAAAACCAACAAGATTATCGACAAGGCACTCGACGGCGTGCTCTTCATCGACGAAGCATACACCCTCGTGCAGGGCAACCAGAACGACTACGGCCGCGAGGCCATCGCCACCCTCCTGAAGCGCATGGAGGACGACCGGGACCGCCTCGTGGTGGTGCTCGCTGGCTACAACGACGAGATGGAAGCCTTCCTACAGTCCAACCCCGGCCTCCGCTCCCGCTTCAACCGCTACATCCACTTCGAGGACTACGCCCCCGAGGAATTGCAGGAAATCTTCAAGCTCCAGCTGAAGAAGTTCGACTACACCCTCGCGCCCGATGCCGAAGACTGCCTGCGCCAGCTGCTCGAAGCCACGTGGCAAGGCCGCGCCAAGGACTTCGGCAACGCCCGCTTTGTGCGCAACTTCTTCGAAAAGACCATCGAAGTGCAGGCCCTTCGCCTCTCCGAGAGCAACGACGTTACTGCAGAAGAACTCCAACGCATCCATGCCGAAGACCTGCGCTCGGCACACAGCCAGACGGTGCAGGCATAACACCTACTCCATATAATTTAAATAGGAATTAGGAATTCAATTAGGAATTAGGAATTCAATTAGGAATTATGTACCAGAAATTCATCATCACCCAGCACGGCGTGCTCAAGTTCGGCCACGTCTATCTCCACAAGGACCTGCTCTCCGACGGCGAATACTGCCAGCACGGCGGCGGCCTGTGGAAAATCGACGAGGGCCGCCGCGCCATTCTCCTCTACGGCCGTTCGTTCGACTTCGGTCCGCCCTACTTCGAGGAAGTCCGCCGCATCGACTGGACCGGCGTGGGCGGCAAGCCCCTTCCACTCTTCTTCCTTCCCCACTGGCCAAACGAAGACGAGCTCCAGCCCGTCTTCGCAAATAGATTATCCATGTAGGATTCCACGCAAAGACCCGACCTTCAGCCCAGAGCTTCACCCTGGTGCAGAAGGTCGGGTTTTCATTTCTCGCGTTGCATGCAAACGGCCCAACTATTCCGCGCCGCTGCTCCCGCCCTTGTTGTTCCGCATGAGGTTCACGATGTTGCGGTTCAGCTTTTTGAGGTCCTGTCCCGTGCGGTTGAAGAAAGCTTCGGGGAGCGTTTTCCATTCGTTCAGGAACTCAGGGATAAGCTGCATCAGCGGCAGTTTGGTGTCCGTGCGCGCCTTGTCGGGCTTGTTCGGATTCACCACCACGCGCAGTGCCCCGCGCTCCACGCCTACCTCAATCGTTTCGCCCGTCCAGAACGGGTCGCCGTCGAAGTGTGCCACACCCTCCGATTCGCGGTGAATGCGCAGACGCGAAGCCTTGAAAGTTTTCACGTGACTGTTCGCCGGCAGCGTGCCGTTAAAGAGTTGGAGTGCCACCTGCGGGGCCTCAATGGCGTTGAACGGCTCCATCACCACCACGTCCAACAAGCCGTCCTTCATGCTCGCGTAGGGAGCGATGAAGGCATCGTTGCCATATTGCGAAGCATTGGCACAGGCAATGAGAAACGCCTTGCACGTCTCCGTCCCGTTCTCGTCCTCGATGCTGTACATCTGCGGCTTGTAGAGCAGCCCCGAACGGAGCGTATTTTCCATGTACGTCAGCAAGCCGCGGCGGCCCGAAGTGGCGAATTTCTCGCTCACGAAGGCATCGAAGCCCACACCGCAGGTGCAGAAGAAGGGGCGGTTGTTGATGGTGCCGTAGTCCAGTTCGTGTACCACACCCTGGTTGATGATTTCGATGGCCCCCTGCGGATTGAGCGGCAGGTAGAGGTGGCGGGCCAGTCCGTTGCCCGAGCCACAGGGCACAATACCGAGCGCAGTAGTAGTGTGGACCAGCGCTCGCCCCACCTCGTTTACCGTGCCGTCGCCACCCACGGCGACCACCACATCCACGCCACGCCCCACGGCCTCGGCCGCAAGCACACTGGCGTGGCCCGCATATTCTGTATAGACGATTTCCAATTCATACAGCGTGCGGTCCGTGAGCTTTTCAGCCAGTTCCGCAATGTGCTGCTTGCGCTGCGTTCCAGAAATCGGATTGATGATGTATCTAACTTTCTTCATGACGGCGGCAAATATAGGGAGAATATTTGAAACGCCCCACAAACGCCGCACCCATTACCTGCAGAAGCCCCCGCCCGTCCAGCTCCGCCACGTCCCCTTTCAAGTCCTTCGCGGCCCTTCCCTGCACCATCCTTTGCGGCAAATCTTGGCTCTGTCACGAATTCTATGGGTATGCAATCCTCGGCGACATCCTGACATTCCAAGTAACCACCCAGGCCGATTGTCGCAGGCCAAGGATGCTGCCCGGCGCGCACAGACGGATACCTCAACTGAATTTCTTCAACATCGGGTAACCGTATTACCAAGCTTTGACAACCACAGATTACCAAGCCATGGTAACCACATTACCAAGTATTGGTAACAACATTACCAAGCATTGGTAACAACATTACCAAGCCATGGTAACCATATTACCAAGCCATGGAGACTACTCAAAAGCCCAATTTGGAGAAAAACTCCTTCCCAAAACTTCCCAATCTCTTGGGTTTGCACTAACTTTGCACGCAAACCAACGAAACGCCTCCCCAATCGGGCACAGTTTTAACGTTCTCAAAGTATGTTGAAAGAAAGAATAGAACAACTGCTCGGCGAAGTGTCCGGCCTCCAGGCCAACAACGCAGCCGAACTGGAAAGCCTCCGTATCAAATATTTGAGCAAGAAGGGCATCGTGAACGAACTGATGGCAGCCTTCCGCGATGTTCCCTCCGAAGAGAAGCGCGCCATCGGCATCCAGCTCAACGAACTCAAGTCTGCTCTTCAGAACAAACTGGGTGAACTGCGCGAATTCCTCGCCACCCAGGAAGACGACCACTCCGGTCTCGACCTCACCCGCACCCCCTACCCCATCCCCCTCGGCACGCGCCACCCGCTCTCCATCGTGAAGAACGAAATCATCGACATCTTCTCCCGCCTCGGCTTCAGCATGGCCGACGGACCCGAAGTCGAAGACGACTGGCACGTGTTCTCCTCCATGAACTTCGCCGAAGACCACCCGGCACGCGACATGCAGGACACCTTCTTCGTGGAGCAGCACCCCGACATCGTGCTCCGCACCCACACCAGCTCCGTGCAGAGCCGCGTCATGGAACACGCCGAACCGCCCATCCGCGTCATCTGCCCCGGCCGCGTGTACCGCAACGAGGCCATCTCGGCCCGTGCCCACTGCTTCTTCCACCAGGTTGAAGGTCTCTACATCGACAAGGACGTGAGCTTCACCGACCTGAAGCAGGTGCTCCTCACCTTCGCCCGCGAAATGTTCGGCCCCGACACGAAAATCCGCCTCCGCCCCTCCTACTTCCCCTTCACCGAACCCAGCGCCGAGATGGACATCTCGTGCAACATCTGCGGCGGCAAGGGCTGCTCCTTCTGCAAGCAAACAGGTTGGGTGGAAATCCTCGGCTGCGGCATGGTAGACCCCAACGTGCTCGACGCCAACGGGATCGACAGCAAGAAGTACAAGGGCTACGCCTTCGGCATGGGCGTGGAGCGCATCACGAACTTGAAGTACCAAGTGAAGGACCTCCGCCTCTTCTCCGAAAACGACGTACGCTTCCTCGACGAATTTATGGCAGCAAACTAAAGCGCGCAGCGCACCTTAACCCCACACTTATCGTTCCATCATGAACAGCGAGAACGTTTTCGTTAAGCCAAATGAGCAAAGCCAAACTTGTTTGAGCTTTGCCATGGCGAGAAAACGTCTGTTGAAAACGAACGTTTTCGTTAAGCCAAAAGACCAAGGGAGCTTGCTCACTTGGGCTTTGCCACGGCGAAGCAATGCACTTGTATAAACGTTTTCGCAAACCTCAACGACCCCTTGGACATGAAACCCGACACACAAGAGCCCCGCATGGGGAAACATCCCTTCCGCGGCCTGGGAGTGGCCTTGGTCACCCCCTTCCACAGCGACGGGAGCGTGGACCACGAAGCTTTGGCCGAACTGGTCCAATTCCAGATTGCAAACGGCACGGACTTCCTTTGCGTACTCGGCACAACGGCCGAAACGCCCTGCCTGTCGACCGAGGAGAAGCGTGCCGTTATCCAGACGGTGAAGCAGGCAAATGCCGGCCGGCTACCCCTCATGCTCGGAGCGGGAGGAAACCACACGGCGCAAGTCATCGAGTATCTCCAGACGGAAGACCTCGAGGGTTTCGAGGCCGTACTCATCGTCACGCCCTACTACAACAGGCCCACGCAGGAAGGGCTCTTCCGCCACTTCCAGGCCGTGGCCAAAGCCAGTCCGCTGCCCGTGGTGCTCTACAATGTGCCCGGCCGCACGGGCGTCAATCTCACCGCGGCGACCACACTCCGCATTGCGCAGGAATGCCCCAACGTGGTGGCCATCAAAGAGGCGTCGGGCAACATCGCGCAGATTGAAGAAATCGTAGAACACGCCCCCGAAGGTTTCGACGTGCTCAGCGGCGACGACGCCATCACCTTCGAGCTCTTCACGCTGGGTGCACAAGGCGTCATCTCCGTCGTGGCCAACGCCTACCCCGCAGCCTTCGGCCGCATGGCCCACGCCGCCATGGAGGGCGACTTCGGCGAAGCCCTCAAGGCCCACCGCCTGCTCAGCAAGGTCTACAAGCTGATGACCACCGACGGCAACCCCGCCGGCGTCAAGGCCCTCCTTGCCGTTCAGGGCAAGATAGCCAACGTGCTCCGCCTCCCCCTCGTCCCCGCCCGCGAAGAGACGACCGAAGCACTGAAGCAGGAGGACGAAAGGCTGAAACAGCTCTGCGGCGGTTGCTAAGGCGCTCCCTAAGCGGTGGCCTTCTCCCTCAGTATCCTGCCGTCCACTGGAAACCGTGCCCCCGCAACAAGCGTTCGGCGTGGAGACCCGAAGGGCTGACCCGTCAAGTTGCTCCATAGGGGCATACACGGGAACATAGCCCAGGGCGTATCCCAATATTTTGCCGAGACTCAAGCGTTCAACGCAAGGGCTGAAAGCCCGACCTTTAGCCCATAGCCCAGGCTGCAAGGCCTGGGTTGCGCATGGCTAATAAAATGAGCCCTGAAGGGGCGGCATCCTTATTCACCCGTATAAAGCTGCCGCCCCTTCAGGGCTCATCGTACGTAGACCTGACCAACCCAGGCCTTACAGCCTGGGCTTCGCGCTAAAGGTCAGCCCTTCGGGCCTCCGCGCTGAACGCTCGAAACACCATCTTCGCCACTGCCCCTGCTTCGCAACATTCCATCATCCCCCCTATCAACAAAAATCGGTTGCCTTCCTCCGTGGGAGGGCAACCGATTTGCTTTTTGTGGAGCACTGGGGGGAGTGCTGCTATCCGTTCATGGAAGCGAGGAATTCCTCGTTGTTGATGGTGTGCTCCATGCGCTTCTTCACGTCGGTGAGCGCCTCGATGGCATTCATCTCCGAAATGTAGTTGCGCAACACCCACATGCGGCCCAGCGTGTTGGGGTCCTGGAGCAGGTCGTCGCGGCGCGTCGAGGAGGCAAGGATGTTCACGGCGGGGAAGATGCGCTTGTTCGCCAAACTGCGGTCGAGCTGCAACTCCATGTTGCCCGTACCCTTAAACTCTTCGAAAATCACTTCGTCCATCTTCGAACCCGTGTCGATGAGGGCCGTGGCAATGATGGTGAGCGAACCGCCCCCCTCGATGTTGCGCGCCGCACCGAAGAATCGCTTGGGCTTCTGCAGGGCATTCGCGTCCACACCACCCGAGAGGATTTTGCCCGAAGTCGGGGCCACCGTGTTGTAGGCACGGGCCAGGCGCGTGATGGAGTCGAGGAAGATGACCACGTCGTGGCCGCATTCTACCATGCGCTTCGCCTTGTCAATGACGATGCCCGCAATCTTCACGTGGCGCGAAGCGGGTTCGTCGAAGGTGGAGGCAATCACTTCGGCCTTCACCGTGCGCATCATGTCCGTCACTTCTTCGGGGCGCTCGTCGATGA
>CAMGGA010000011.1 GCA_946055515.1 uncultured Bacteroidales bacterium | reverse complement strand
GTCAATAAAAATCATCAAAAACAATAAAACGTATGTATTCTGTACTTGTAATTCTTGCTGTCATTGCGGCAGTACTGCTCACGTTCGTCGTGCTGATCCAAGAGTCAAAGGGCGGCGGCTTGGCATCCAATTTCGCTGCGTCCAACCAAATTATGGGTGTGCGCAAGACCACCGATGTCGTCGAGAAAGCCACCTGGACATTGGCCGGCGCACTCGTAGTCTTCGCCGTAGCCACCATCTTCTTCGCTCCCCGTGCCACCGACAACGATAGCGTAGTCACCGGCGCAGCCCTCGAGCAGCCCGCAGCCCCCGCAGCCCCTGCCGCACAGACAAACGCCGCAGCCCCTGCTGCTCCCGCTGCCCCCGCAAAATAAGTCGCAGCGCGCAGCAAACTGCCACCAAGAGTTTAGAAGTTTATTCGAACACATCTCCCCGGCGGGGCAAGTCCGATAAACTTTTAAGCTCTTTTCTTTTATCCACCCACTGGTGTCGAGGCCAGGCAAAAGCCCACAAAGCCATGTTCCAAACCCTTCTCCTCCTCTATCTCTACCTCTTCTTGGCCTACAGCCAGCCCGAAGTCGTCCACTACCTCCTCTCCCTGCTTTGGGGCAGCCCCGTGGCCTACCAACCCCACCTTGTCGCCCTGCTCTTCACCCTCCTGTGCGGCCTCCTCCTGTGGGGCGTGCGCAGACACTTTGCCCCCCGCAAGATAGGCAAGCTCATCGGCAGCGTAGTCATCTGCTGGCTCACGGCCGCCCTGCTTTCCGCGCCCTTTGCGGGTTGGGGCTGGCAGTTCGGCCTGCTCCTCGTCGCCCTGCTCCTGATGGGGGCCGATTACCGTTGGAACCGCCACCTCCTCAAGCGCTGGGGCAACGACCGCGACCGGTGGCAGAAATTCTTTCCCCGCGCCGTAGAGCTCATGGTCCTCTTCCTCTACGTCGGCCTCGGCACCGCCGTGAGCGATGTGGCCCACTACGAACTCCGCACCGCCCTCGCCCTGCGCACCGCCCAGCCGCAGAAAGCCTACGAAGTCGGTACGGTCTCACTCGCCGCCTCCCCCCGCCTCTTCGCCATGCGCTCCTACCTCCTGGCCACCACCCACTCCCGCGGCCTGGGCGACAAAATCTTTCAGCAGCCCATCCCCGCGGGCAGCAGTGTCCAGTTGCTTTTTCCCACTGATGACCGCCAGCGCCTCATTCTCTCCCCCGACAGCCTCACCCGTCTTCTGGGCAGCGAGTGCCGCCGCGGCGAGAACCATATAGCCTATTTCAAGCGCTGTGCCGACCAAGCCCTCCAGCAGCGGTCCAAGACCGTCGAGCATCCCCAGGCCCCCATCGACTACTACCTCTGCGCCCTCCTCATCGACCGCCGGCTCGACACCTTCGCCCGCGAAGTGAAGCACTACTATCCCCACCTCACAGCCTCCGCCCGCCTTCCCTTCTACTACGCCCAGGCCCTCGTCCTCTACAGCCGCCGTCACAGCCATCCCGTTGTCCGCTACAGCGATGCCGCCATCGAGGCCAACTACCGCGACTACACCGAGATGGGCGATACCCTTCGTAACCTCACCCCGCGGCGCAACCTCCTGCGCCGCTCCTATGGCGAAACCTACTGGTGGTGGTACGAATACGGCCAGAGCGGCACCGCCCAGCCATAGCCCCCACACCCCCACGCCATTCCGCCATGCGAAAATTCATCCGCACCCCCGAAGAAAAGCGCGCCCTCGTGGGCGGCCTCGTCCTCCTCACCCTCGGCCTGGGCATCCTGCTGGGCTACGAGCGGTGCAGCGAGCAGGCCCGCGAAGAAACCACCCTCGTCGCGAGCCACGAAGCCTTTCTCGCTTTGGAAAAGCAGGTGAGCGAAGCCGCTCCCACGTCCGCCCCGTCGCCTGCCGCCGAAACCTTTCCCTTCGACCCCAACCACGCCGACTCCCTCACCCTCCTGCGCCTTGGCCTCAAGCCCTGGCAAATCGGCAACATGATGAAATACCGCCGCCGCGGCGGCTTGTGGCGCAGTCCCGACGATTTCCGCCGCCTCTACGGCCTGAGCGAAGAAGACTTCCAGCGCCTTCGTCCCTACCTGCGCATCCGTCCCGCCGACGCCGCGGCGCGTTCGCAGTCCCCCGCCTACAAAGCCCACGAATACCCCCGCGAATCCCGCTATCCCCAGGCAGAAAAATACGCCGAAGGCACCCAAATACCCCTCAACGCCTCCGACACCACCGCCCTCAAGCACATCCCCGGCATCGGTAGCTACAAAGCCTCCCGGATCGTCCGCTACCGCGAGCGTCTCGGCGGATTTGTCAGTTTGTCCCAGCTCGACGAAATCGAAGACCTGCCCCCCGGCATCGCCCGCTGGTTCCAGATGGACCCCGTGCCTCCCACCCAGCTGCGCATCAACCACGCCACGTTCAAGCAACTGGTGCGCCACCCCTATCTCAGCTACGAGCAGACCCGGGCCATCGTCACCCACGTCCGCAAGTACGGCCCCTTCCGTCACCTCCGCGAACTGCTCACCTACGACGTCTTCACCGAAACCGACATCCAGCGCCTCGCCCCCTACCTCAGCTTCAAGTAGAAGCCCCGCCAGGCACAGCTCGCCCGGTGCCTGCATTCCACAACAGCACCACCCGCCTCCAGAGTAAAACCTCTCGGGGCGGGTGGTGCCGTTGTTCATCCAGCCGGTCCATGCGCAGGCTGGGGTGGCTTCCGAATGATACAAATTCAGTAAATGCCGGTCAAGTGCTTGTTGAGCTGGTCGAGAATGAACGAAAGTTCAATCACGCCCAGTATGAAATAGCCGTTTTGGTTGAGGTGAACGCCGTCGGGCATGTAAAACTCCTGCCAGTTCTTTTGCGTAAAGCACTCCAGGGGCCATTGGTCCAGATAAGGGATGTCAAACAGTCGGAAGCACTCCATGCTTGCCTCCACATATCGGTGGAACGAGAAGCCAATCTCGTTCGTATTGGGAGAGTCGATGAGCATCCCGTCAGTGCGCGTAGCGTTGAAGAACTTTGGGCACGTCATGCCCAGAATCAAGGCGTTCGGGTTCCTGAGTCTGATTTTTCGCAGAATGTAGTTCAAGCCGCCGAAGGCAGTTTCCGCGTTTCTCAGGTCAAAGTTGTCAGCCTCTGTGAAGTCCGATACAGTTCCTAACTGCACGTTGCGGAAATAATCGTTGGTCGTGCACCACACGATGTAGATGTCGTGTTCCCCGATAGTGTCCGCATACGAGCGGAGCGTATTGTAGTTGTCGCCGAAGGAGTAGCCCCCGTGTCCGTAGGTAACGACACTGCAGCCCAAGTTCTGTTGAAGCATACGCTTCATCACGTCGCTGTCCTTGTTGTTGATGTTCGACGCGCCGAAGTAAGCTACCGATTTGCCTTGGAGTGAAAACTTCTTGGCCCGTTCTTTCACGGCAGCGTAGCCGGCTTGCGGGTAGCGTGCCTCCAGCGAATCCAGCAGGCTGTCCTCTGTCACTTCCGGAATCATGGGAATGCTTGGGTGGACTGTGGGCTCTTCAGCGCCGCTTGTGCCGCTTTCGGTGCAAGAGAGCATTGCGCATAGACTTCCAAGAACCCAGGCGATATGAATGAATAGATAATTTGGTCTAAGCATAAGATAGAGGATTAGGTTTGTTAAAGGATTTCCGTCCATACAGCAACGGGGAATTGTATGTTTTGTATGGCAAGCGTACCATACTTGTTGTATGCTTGCAAGGTGGGGCCTGTAGAACTTTCTATTGTTACTTCAAAATTTTGGTCAACGTTAGGTCTACTAACGTTCATTATGATACTGTCATAGGTAATGACGGAATAGATTTCAACTTTTGCCTTTAAAACACCTCTAAGAATACCATCTAAAGATGATTTAATACCACTTCCTTCGTTCACTATTCTTCCATTGCAGACAGGCTTTCCATTACTGTTGATGTAAAACGTCTTGCCCAATTGGTTCTTGAAACGTTGGGGCGTATTATTCTGGAAACATATAGTAGATTTTACTTGATTGATGAGAGTATCCTTTAATAGGATAATCCCATTCTCATCTGTGGGCTTTTTAATCATTCCTTCTTGAGCTTCCAAAATAGGATAGTTATAGATAGGTGTTACATTGGCGCACAAATCTACAATATAAAGATAGAGAGAAACCGTGTCCTGTGTTTGGGGAACTGCAAATGTGGAATATTCTAACTGTTGCGTTATCCAATCCTCTTGATTTCCATTGATAGCACTTGTGAGAGCAAACCATTTGTTTCTTTGTTCTATGTGAAATTCACATAATATGCGTACGTACAAAAGAGTTCCTTCTGTGGCTTTGGAAGAGCGCGATTTGGCATAAAACTTACAACTACGGTAAAATTCGTTACCGATAGTATTGTAGTCAATCTTTGTAGCTAATGCGTTTTCGTTTTCAATGGAAAGTTTAAGAGGATGACACAAACCGTCTTTGTATGCAATAGTCGGTGCTGTTGTATCTAAATAATTTGTGCTGACTTCTTTGATAAGATTCTTTCCTTCATAATGGTGCTTGTTTGAAAAGCCGTTGATGACGAAAACATCTTCGGGGTCATAAACATAAATGTTAGAAGTTTGGTAATCCCTTGTGTTGTTTAGAATATTGAAAGAGTTTCTCTTTCCATACGAAAGGACGGCTCTAGGGTTATGACCATACATTTGCAGATCTATCGTGTTATTGTCGCCTTCCACAAGAACCCTCCAATTTGCTGAACCTCCGTGGGCATGAATAGCAGCCTCAGCATGGCAATTGCTTCCTACAATAAGCCATTCTTCCGTTTCTTTATTCCTTTCAATGCGGAAGTTCGTCATCTTATTTCCGTTCCCTAAATAAATAGGGCCGTTCTGGCCTTCAACATCGCTATCATAGATATGCCATCCTTCTCCTTCCTTGATGCAGATAGGATTTGTACAGTATGAAAAATGACACTGGTCTACCATATTGTTGTTTACTCCGCCTTCTCCACTGTTATATAAATCACTATCCATCTCTTGAATAGAGCAAACTCCGTACGTACATTGTTCAAACAGGCAACCAGATACTTTGGTATAAAAAGTCGGCCCCGTGAGCCATACAGCTTTTGTTAGAAGAGCAAACCTACAGCGGTCTATTTGATAGCCTATAGCAGTATCCAATACAATGCCATTTGTGGAATTCTGTGCTGTGATAGTTTGGGTGCTTGTGAAGGCACAATCTGAAATCCGTCCATTTCTGGGTGAACCAAGATCCTCGCCTTTCATTTTTATATGGAAAACACCTCCTGGATACATGTGAAAGGTTGTTCCTTTGCCTATTACATTGCCTGCACCAATAAGATGAAGACCCCAGCACGTGTGTGCGGGTTCGCCATCTTTAGGAGCAATTGAAACTCTACTATTTATGTTAAAATTTCCAGTAGGAAAGACAAGCTTATTGACGGAGGTCCTGCAGCAAGCGTCTATAGCTCGCTGTATGAAAGGAGCACTATCGTTGCCGTCGTTCCCATAGCTTTCATCTTGTGAAATAACTGTTTCAAGACCTAAACCAAACCATTCAGCCAAAAGGCAATGATTGCTTAATGGTCCAGTTAAGATTTTCAAGTTAGTCTTGAATATGTAACCTCTTCCACTCACCTTTGTGTTATTGAATATTATCTTCCCATTCATTAAAGAACCTTCAAGAAATAGCAAAACACAATTGGAGGCAACATGTATAGTTTGCTTATTTAGATTAAGGTCTTCTCGAATTACATACTTCGTGTTGGCACTCCCGAAATAGTCTTCGCCAATAGTTTTCATACAAATCAGATTTTATTGTTGATATGTTGTTGTCGTATATTCCCAATCTATTTGATAATCTTTTGCCCGTTCATGATATACACGCCGTGGGGAAGTTGTTGGAGTTCTCCTTTCATTTCGCAGCCATTCAGATTGTAGATTTTGGCAGGGTAGGAAGTTTCTGGTTCGGTGGGCGTGTAGATGTCGGTAGGGGGATTCTCCTCCTCCTCTCCAATAAGCAAAATTTTGAATTCGTTCCAAGGGTAGAGAGCCTTATAGCGTTTCCTTGCCTCTTCGTCTACCACATAAATGGTTGTAAAATTGGGGCACATTTCAAACAAGGGCAATCCCTGATTCTCGGGGGGTGAAGGAGGCAACATGGTGACAGACTTCAAGTTCTCGCATTCCTTAAAGCAACTCCACCCCATTTGCTCCACGGATTCGGGGATTGTGAGGGTCGTAAGGCTTTTGCAGCACTTAAAGCAAAGAGCCTTTATTTCTTTGACAGAATTAGGTATAGTAATGTCTTGAAGTGGAGTCCAGGCGAAGGATGAGTAGCCAAGTTTGGTTACGGTAGGAGGAACTGTAAAGTGTGTGAATTTAGTACCTAAAAAGCACTCATAAGGAATCTCGGTAATATTGGGTGGTAAGACAATGGAAGTGAGCGGACATCCACTAAAGCAACCACTACTTAATTCTGCTATGTAATTGGGTACTTCAAAGGATGTAAAGCCACAGTAACTAAAGAGACCTTCCTCAAACTTTGTCAAAGATTTGGGGAGTGTGATGGAGGTGAGTAAATGGCATTTCTCGAAACAAAAGGAGCCCAAGCTTGTCAAAGAGTCTGGCAGGTTGATGGATTGGAGATTGGAGCAACCAGCAAAGGCTTCATACTTAATGCTTTTCACCGTCTGGGGGATAGTGACAGAAGTGAGTTCCTCGCACAACTTGAAACACTCCTCCCCGATGCAATTTACGGTATATTCCCATTCACGCCATTCCCATTCCACTTCCACTTTTTCAGGAATAACCACTTCGGCCATGGGCTTTTCATAGCCTACAACTTCTGCCGTCCCGTCATCGTGTAGCATGTACATCAGATTTCCGACTTCATACTGAAATCCGCCCGGTGTTTGGGCGTTGGCCCAGAAACAACACAAAGCCATAAGGCTCATGGCGATGCTTCGTTGTAGTAATAGCTGTTTCATATTCTATGTATGTAAAGTGTTTGTTTTCAGGGTGCGAAAGTAAACAACAAGTTTGCAGGCTGCAACTTTTTGTAGTTAAATTTTTGTGATTTGTGATAGATTAACGCAGTTGTTTCGTTCGTAGCAACTTGTGCCCCCAGGTGGCTATTGCCAAACTTACATGGCAAAGAAAGGCTTGCATTTCCCCTTTTCCCCGCATTTCCTTGTCAGCCTTTTGGGAAATGATTACTTTCGCCGTGCAAAGGGACTTGCGGATTACCCAAAAGTCCCGGTCGCTCCATTTTCAACCCCTCAGACCCATGAACCCATCCTCCGCATCTGCGCCGCAGGTGGCCATCCTGCTGATGACCTACAACGGCACGCAGTTCCTTCCCGAACTCCTCGCGTCGCTCCAGGCACAGACCTATACCCACTGGCACCTCTACGTGCAGGACGACCTCTCCACCGACGCCACCCCACAACTCCTCGCGCAGGCCGCACAGGACGACCCGCGCATCGAAGTGCTCCCCAACAGCCGCAAGCTCGGGGCCAAGCGCGGCTTCATCGACCTGTTCCAGCGCACGGAGGCCGACTACTACATGTTTTGCGACCAGGACGACGTGTGGCTGCCCGAAAAAGTCCAGTGTACCCTCGAGCGTATGCTGAAGGCCGAGGCTGAATGGGGACACGACTGCCCCCTCGTGGTCCACACCGACCTCTCCGTCGTGGACGGCGAACTGAAGGAAATTGCCCCCTCGTTCTGGCGCTATTCCCGCATCGCACCCGCCCTGCTGCGCACCTTCGAGGAGCAGGCCGGCCACAACCTCTGCACAGGCTGCACCATGCTGGTCAATGCCGCGGCGCGCCAGGCCGCCCTGCCCTGTCCCGAAGCGGCGTTGATGCACGATGCCTGGGTCACGCTCTGCGCACTCAGGGAGGGAGGTCACGTCTGTGAAGTGGACCGCCCCACCATCCTCTACCGCCAGCACGGAAGCAACACCCTCGGCGCACACGACATCCAGAGCCACTACCTACGCAAACGCCTCTCCCGCTTCTGCAGCGTATGGCACGAAAACCGCGCCAACTACGCCATGCTCCGCGCAGCTGGCTACGGCAGTCTCGCCACCTATCTTTACTACAAGGTGGCCTATTTCTTCAAATACAGAAAACTCACCGCACAGCAACCATGATATCCGTTTGCATGGCCACCTACAACGGGGGCAAGTATATCCGCCAACAACTCCTCTCCATTCTCCCCCAGCTCAGCGAAGGCGACGAAATCGTCATCTCAGACGACGGCTCCACCGACAACACCCTCGCCGAGGTGCGCTCCTTGGAGTGCCCCCTCGTGCGTATAGTCGAAGGCCCCCGCAAGGGTTCGCCCGTGCTCAACTTCGAAAATGCCCTGCGCCATGCCCAGGGCGACTACCTCTTCCTCTGCGACCAGGACGACGTCTGGGAAGCCGACAAGGTGGCCGTGATGATGGCCGCCCTCCGCGAAGTCTCCTGCGTCGTGAGCGACTGCACCGTGGTGGACGCCGGACTCCGCCAGCTCTCCCCTTCGTTCTACAGCGTGGTGCGCAAGCACGAAGGGCGCTGGTACAACCTCCTCGTGCGCAACTGCTACCTCGGCTGCTGCATGGCCTTCCGTCGCGAAGTGGCCGAGCGCGCCCTGCCTTTTCCCCCTTCCGTGGCGATGCACGACATTTGGCTGGGCAATGTGGCCGCCTTCTTCTTCAGTCTGCGCTTCATTCCCGACCGCCTCATGCGCTACCGCCGCCACGGCGCCAACGCCTCCTCCACCAGCGACCCCAGCAACCACAGCCTTGCGGAGAAAATCGCCATTCGCCTGCAGGTGGCCCATGCCCTCTGGCAGCGCCGGTTCGCGCGGCAGTGACGGGCGGACAGTCGCAGGGATTGAACAACCGGTAGCAGGGATTGAAAAAACGATAGCAGGCATCGACTGCACAACTCCAGGCTTTCACGGCACAAGTCCGGGATTATTTTTTCCAAGTCCGCGATTTGGGAAAAATAGTCCTGGACTTTTTGGTCCAATATGCCCCATTGGAGCCCTGCGTCCCGCGCGTAGGGCCTTGCCCGGCCTCACAAGGTGCGCGAAAGGGCAGGGGAGGGGAATTGTTCTTTGTTTAATGAAATTTCACATAAATAGAGTGCGCATTAGAAAATCCCGCCGCCCCCAATCAGCCCTCCAAAACGTCTCTATACGTAATTTCTCCCCGAAAAAACGCTTCACAGCTTCACAATAGGCCGATATTACATGAAAATCAGCGCAAAACCTGTGAAGGGTAGTCCTCGAAATCCTTCACATTCTACCCCTTTTTGTCCAAAAACCTCCCCTTTCCTTCACACATCCACACACCTATAATATACAATAAAGAAAGAAAAATATCGTTAAACAGAGAGGCTTTTCACCCCCTTTGTCGCCCCTTGTGCGGTGAAGCGTGAAGGCTCGTCCCGCGGTGAAGCCTCCAAACGTGCCACCCTTCACACTGATTTCTGGTGGGAATCAGCGAGAAACGGTCCTTCTGTGAAGCTGTGAACCTTATTTTGGGGTAAAATTACGTATAGGAAAAGTGTCATTTTCAGCCCCGAAAAGCAGGGTTTCACCCCGTAGCCCGCCAAGCAGCCTTGGGCGGGCTGGCATGTCCCGCCGAAGTCCGGCCAAGGCGACAGTCTGCTGCGCATGCACCCGGCGCCCGGTCGCGCCCCGCGCCGCTGCCAGACTTTCCCGCGCAACCTCCCCCTTCTGGCAACCATACTTTGCACCCCGCGGCGATTGGGAAAATAATACCTCCGCAAAACGAGAAAACTCCCTCATAATGAAAGGACAATCACTCAAATCTTGTACCTTTGTAGGCCAATTCAGTACATGACAACATGGAATACAAAAAGCATTTTACGGACGATGAACTGAATGCCCTGGTCGAATGGTTCAAGCAGCGCATGGATCGCCTCCCCGCCTCCCTCCAGCTCGACAAGGCCACGCTCATCAAGGACCTCAAGCATACGGTGACGCTCTACTTCGACGTGGTTCACCTCCACAAGGACAACCCCACCTATAGCGGTCAAATCTACTTACTCTTCAAAATCAAAGCCTGTCTCGAAGAACAGTTCGACATCCAATGAAAAATTCCCCTCTCAAGATATTCCTCCTCGTGCTGGTCGTGGTGCTCCTCCTCCTGCCCCTCCAGTGGCTGCCCGACATCACCGTGGGCAACTACGAGGTGAAGCGCGTGGAACTCCTCAGCGACGTGCTTCCCGACACGCTCGCGGCCGGCGAACTTCCCGCCCTTCCCGCTCTCCCCTCCGACACGGCGCGTGCCGTGGCTTCGGTTCCCGCCGTGCGCCGCGACAGCTGTCCCAAGGGCGTGGTCTGCATCGAGGACTATGCCGGGCCCGGAGGACAGGGCATGGCTCCCTTCTACAACGCGCTCAGCCGCGTGAAGTCGCTCGACCGCCCCGTGCGCGTGGCCTATCTCGGCGACTCCTTCATCGAGGTGGACATCCTCACCTCCTCCCTCCGCCGCCTGCTCCAGCAGCGCTTCGGCGGCAGCGGGGTGGGCTACCTGGAAATGGCCCCGCCCTACGCCGCCAACCGCGCCACCGTAGTGCAGCGCTCGGGCGGATGGTCCACCCACTGCCTCCTGGACAAGGGCAAGTATGAGCGTCAGCGGCTCAGCCTGAGCGGACGCTACTTCCTGCCCCAGGGCACGGCCTGGACCGAAGTGAGGGGCGTGAAGCAGCCCCGGCTCGACACGGCCGAAGTACACACCCTCTACCTCCGCACCTCCACGCAGACCGAGGCGGGCGTGAAGCTCGGCGACGGGCCCATGCTGGCCATGCGCGCCGCGGGCACGGGACGCATCGAGGCGCTCACCCACACGGGGCGCGCGGGCAAAGTGCGCTGGCAAGTGCCCGCCGGGGGCGGCGTCACCTGTTGGGGCGTGGCCGAGGAGAGCCGCCACGGCGTGGTGGTGGACAACTATTCGCTGCGCGGCAGCAGCGGCACCGTCCTGGCCGAAATTCCGCTCCAGAACCTGAGCGAACTCAATGCCGTGCGCCCCTACGACCTCGTGGTGGTGCAGTTCGGTCTCAATGTGGCCAACAAGAAGCAACTCAACTATAGCAACTACACCGCGCAGATGAAAACCGTGGTCGAACACCTGAAGCAGGCCTTCCCCGACGCGGGCATCCTGCTGGTGGGTGTGGGCGACCGCGAGGACCGCATCAACGGCGAACTCCGCACGCTGCCGGGCATCCTGGCGCTGAGCCGCTACCAGCAGCAACTGGCCGCCGACTGCCAAATCGCCTTCTGGAACCTCTTCCAGGGCATGGGCGGCGAGGGAAGCATCAAGCGGATGGCAGAAGCCAAGCCCGCCGAAGCCGGCAAGGACTATACGCACATCAACATGCACGGCGGCGAACGCGTGGCGAAGGCGCTCTTTAAAGCAATCATGAACGGATATGAGCAAAACCGACCCTAAGGATGCGGACCGCAAGCAGTGTCGCGGGGACGTTCCTTCCGGGAATGCCCGCACTGCCCGGTCAAGGCCCGGTGGCGGCGACGGCGTGGGCCACACGCCGACCGACGGACTGGGCTCCAGCCACACGGCGATGCCGGCCTGGCAATCCACTTCTTCGACAGGCTACTCGGCTTCCCATGCAAGCCGTGGACGCTTCTATGCGCTCCTCTCGGGCTGGGTGGTGGTGCTCGGTGTAGCCGTTGCCGCGGGATTCACCCACGGCACGGCGGGGTCGTCCGCTCCCCTGGTGCAGCAGGACAATGCCTTCTGCGTGACGGACGACAGCGTGCCCGCCAATCAGCTGCAGCCGCTCGACGGCTTCCCCGAAGTGCCCCTCTTGGCGCAGCCCGGCAACCACTTGCCCCACTCCTTCCGCGCCTGCAGGCGCAACTGCCTGCAAGGGGCTGAGGTGCTCCTGCCCGCGGCACGCATCCTCGCTGGCGGGGAACGCCCCCTGCGGGTGTTGCACATCGGCGACTCGCACGTGGCGGGACAGAGTTTCCCGCAGGCGGTGCGCGCCGAACTCACGCGCTGCCTCGGCGAGGCGCAGAGCCCGGACGAGGGGAGCGGCGTGTGGTTCAGCTACGTGGGAAAGAACGGGGCCACGGCCAGCACGTTTACCAACGGGACTTACTACGAAGCCTTCGCCGACAAGGAGCCCGACCTCATCCTCCTCTCTCTCGGGACGAACGAGGCCCACGGCATGGGCTACCGCGAGGACCAGCACGAACGCCAGCTCTCGGCCTTCCTCGAGGGACTCGGACGGGCCTGCCCCAGTGCGGTCGTCGTGCTCACCACGCCGCCGGGCGACTACCTGACGACGCATTACGTGAACTACCGCAAGATGGGACGCTCGAAGCGGCGCACGAAGCAGGTGCATTCGGCCAAGCGGCCCAACCCCATGAGCGGACGCTGCGCGCGCTTCTTGGCCAGCTATGCCCGGGACCATGCGATGGCCTGCTGGGACCTCTACGAAATCTGCGGCGGCGACGAGGCCGCGCAGCGCAACTGGGTGAGCGCCCACTATATGCGACCCGACCGAGTCCACTTTGAGCCCAAGGGCTACCGGCTCCAGGGGACTCTGCTGGCGGAAGCCCTCGTGCGCGCCCTGAGCGGCGGGACGACGGCTGGGCAGCAGGAGTGAACGGACCTGCAACGCAATCTTCATTTTTCCCCTCCATTCAATCTTCTCTCCACTTCTTTCTAAGCAATGCACCCCATTCTTCAATACATTCCCCAAGAACCCTTGCTGTTCAACACGGGCTTCTTCCTCTTCTTCTTCCTCGCCTTCATTGCGGGCTACACGTTGCTCTCGCACCGGCGCACCACTTCGCTGCGCCTGCTCTACGTGACGCTCTTCTCCTATTATTTCTACTACAAGAATGCGGGGGCGTGGTGCATGCTCTTGGCCATTATCACGCTGGTGAATTTCTTCTGTGCCATCCGCATGGAGGAGGCCGAGTCGGAGCAGGGGCGCAAACGCTGGCTCTGGACGGCGGTGGGCTTCATGCTTGCGCAGCTGGCTTTCTTCAAATACACCAACTTCCTCCTCGCCACGCTCACGGGCTTCAGTCTCCTGCCCGCTGAAACGCAGCTCGACTTGCCGCTGCTCATCGGCATCTCGTTCTTCACCTTCCAGTCGATGAGCTACATCATCGACGTGTATCGCCGCCAAATGGCCGCGACCCGTTCGCTCACCGACTTCGCCTTCTTCGTGAGCTTCTTCCCGACGCTCCTGGCGGGCCCCATCCTGCGCGCCCGCACTTTCCTGCCGCAACTCCGCCAGCCGGTCCACATTACCCACCAGATGATGGGGTCGGGCGTGTGGTTCATCGTGATGGGCCTGTTCAAGAAGTGCGTGATTTCGGACTATATCAGCCAGAACTTCGTTTCGCGCATCTTCGACAATCCCGCGCTCTATTCGGGCCTGGAAAACCTGCTCGGCGTCTACGGCTATGCCCTGCAGCTCTACTGCGACTTCTCGGGCTACTCCGACATGGCCATCGGCCTTGCCCTGTGGATGGGATTCCACATCCCCGCCAACTTCCGCGCGCCCTACAAGAGTGACTCCATCACGGACTTCTGGCGCCGCTGGCACATCAGCCTCTCGTCGTGGCTGCGCGACTATCTCTACATTTCGATGGGCGGCAACCGCTGCAGCCGCTGGCGCATGTACTTCAACCAGTTCATGACGATGTTGCTCGGTGGCCTGTGGCACGGTGCGTCGTGGAACTTCGTGATCTGGGGTAGCGTGCACGGCGTGGCGCTCTGCCTCCACAAGGCTTGGCAGCAGCTGCTCGGCCACGACAAGAAGTACCACCCGAGGGGCATCCGCCGCGTGGCGGCCATCGTGCTCACTTTCCACCTCGTCTGCTTCAGCTGGCTGTTCTTTGCCGGGACCAGTTTCGAGGGCTCGGTGGCGATGCTGACCCAAATCTTCACCAACTTCCAGCCGCAGCTCATCACGCAGTTTGTGGCGGGCTATCCCGAGGTGACGGCCCTGATGGTGGCGGGCTTCGTGCTCCACTTCCTTCCCTCGCGGCTGAACGAACGCGTGGAGGGGCTGATGGGACGCACGCCTTCCATCCTGCTGGCCCTCCTGCTCGTGGCCATCATCGTTTGGGTGGTGCAGATCAAGGGCTCGGAAATCCAACCGTTTATCTACTTTAAATTCTAAACAAAACATGAGAAAATCGATCCGCAAATATGCCACACGTCCTGTGGACGACGCTTTGCTCAACGACTTGCTCGAGCAGGCCGAACGTACCCAGACGATGGGGAACCTGCAGCTCTACAGCGTGGTGGTGACCCGCTCGGAGGAGAAGAAACGCGCACTCGCGCCGGCACACTTCAACCAGCCGATGGTAACGCAGGCTCCCGTGGTGCTCACCTTCTGTGCCGACTACCACCGCACGACGGAGTGGGCGCTGCGCCGCCAGGGACACCCGGGCTACGACAACCTGCTCTCGTACCAGAACGCGGCTACCGATGCGCTGCTCTTCTGCCAGCGCTTCTGCGACCTGGCGGAAGCGGCGGGACTCGGCCTCTGCTTCCTGGGCACGACGGTCTACAACCCGCTCTCCATCATCGAAACGCTCGAACTCCCCGAATTGGTGATGCCCGTGGCGACCATCACGCTCGGCTGGCCCGACGAGAACCCGAAACCCTCGGAAAGACTTCCGCTTTCGGCCATCCGGCACGACGAAACGTACCAGCCCATCACCGAAGAAACCATTCAGCGCGACTACGCGGCGAAGGAAGCCCTCCCTGAAAACCAGGAGTTCGTGCGCATCAACGGCACGCAGACGCTGGCACAAATCTTCACGGACATCCGCTACAAGGCCACCGACTGCCGCGCCATGTCGGAAACGCTTCGCGAGGCCCTGAAACGGCAAAAGTTCTTGTAGTCTGCGCGCTGCAAGGCGCGGCCACACGTTTATCCAAAACCTTTCTATATGTTTGCTAAAGAAAACAGGGGGAATACGCTCCATGGCATTCTCCTCATTGCGCTCTTTTCGTTTGCGGCATTCTACATTGCCGAAATTCCCTTTGTGAAACAACTTTCGTTCAGTCCGCTGATTGTCGGCATCGTGCTGGGTATGCTCTATGCCAACAGCCTGCGCAACAAACTGCCCGAGACTTGGGTGCCGGGCATCAAGTTCTGCACGAAGCAGATATTGCGTACGGGCATCGTGCTCTACGGTTTCCGCCTCACGCTGGGGCAGGTGGCCGAGGTGGGACTGCCCGCCATTGTCGTGGACCTCATTGTGGTGTGCGGCACGCTCGGACTGGGCATCCTCTTCGGAAAACTCCTGGGCCTCGACCGCGACACGACGCTCCTCACTTCGACGGGTAGCGCCATCTGCGGCGCGGCAGCCGTGCTGGGTGCGGAACCCGTGGTGAAGGGCGAGGGCCACAAGACGGCCATCGCCGTGAGCACGGTGGTGATTTTCGGCACAATCGCCATGTTTCTCTATCCCATCATGTACCGCAGCGGTCTCCTCTCCAACCTCGACGACACAGCCGTGGCCATCTACACGGGTAGCACGCTCCACGAAGTGGCCCACGTGGCGGGAGCGGGCAATGCCATGGACCCCACGGACAGCTTGGGCATCGCGGGCACGGCTACAATCACGAAGATGATTCGCGTGATGCTCCTGGCTCCCGTGCTGGTGGTGATGGGCCTCGTGCTCTCCCGCCTGCGCCGCACCGAAACGGCCGGGGCCACGCAGGAGAAGCGCAAACTGACCATCCCCTGGTTTGCCTTCTACTTCATCGGCATCATCTGCCTGAACACGTTGCTGCAGCAGCTCACGGGGGCTGCGACGGTGAAGGAAATTCCCCTCAACGGTGCGATTGAGTATATCGACACCTTCATGCTCACCATGGCCATGACGGCCCTGGGTACGGACACGAGCATCGACAAGTTCCGCCAGGCGGGTGCCAAGCCCTTCCTCCTCGCCGCCCTCCTCTTCGTGTGGCTCCTGGCGGGCGGCTACCTCATGGCCCGCTACCTCGTGCCCGCCCTGATGTAGCTCCCCCTCCTTCCCATTCCATTGGCCGAAAGGCAACAAGAAAAAGCGTTCAATCCGTGCCGCTCAAGGGCTCAGGATTGAACGCTTTTTGTGTTTTCCCGAAAAGGGTTAGTCCCAGAAGGTGGCGGGCGACCATTCGTCGCGCCACGCTACGACGGGCGTGTCGTTTTCAAAGGTGATGGGCAACCAGACGTAGCGTGCATCGATGGGGTGCTTGGGGCGCCAGATGTCGGCCATGAAGATGAAGGCGTCGGGCTTGCCTGCGACGGGGAGAATGTAGGTGCTCTGCCCGTTGAAGGTGAGTTTGGCGTTCTCTCCTCGACAGGGCGAGGGCACTTGCGTCCAGGGACCGGTGAGGCTGTCGGCCCAGAACATGCGGGCTTCGTTGGGGGCCCAGCCCGTGCAGCCGCTGGTGATGAGCCAATAGCGGCCGTTGCGCTTGAAGAGGGCCGGGGCTTCGTTCTGTCCGCCGGGTGCGATGCGCCAATAGCGGCCGGTGTGGTAGGTGAAGTCGTCGGAGAGTTCGGCCAAGTGGAGCGTGAGGTTTTCTTCGGAAGAGAAAATGTGGTAGGCGCGGCCGTCATCGTCGATATAGAGCGTCATGTCGCGCGCCATCTGTCCGCCATCAAGGTCACGCTTTACAAAGAGTCCCTGACTGACTGCTTCGCGCCAGGGACCTGTCCACCATTCGGTGAATTGGGAACTTTGGAGCGCTTTGCACTGGGCGATGTCCGCTTCGTTCCAGTCTGCGGGGTAGCAATAGGGATTGACGCGGCCCGAGCGCAGGAACTTGAACGGACCTGTGGGCTTGTCGGCTACAGCGACTGCTGCACGTGCAGCTGCATAGCCGCGGCCTTTCAGTTCGAGGTGGAACCACATGACGAACTTGCCTGTGCGCGGACAGTAGATGACTTTGGGACGTTCCAGCGTGCAGCCTTTCTCAATGTCGCTGCCAACCTGGTCTTCCACGGCGAGGGCGATGCCGCAGTTGGTCCAGTTCACGAGGTCCTTGGAGCGGTAGCAGGTGACACCGACCAGGGCCGAGGAGGTGTTTTCGGCTTTATGCTCGCCGTACCAATAGTAGGTGCCCTTGTGGTACATGATACCGCCGCCGTGGGCGTTGATGTGAACGCCTTTGTTGTCGAGCCACAATTCGCCGGGGCGGATGGTGCGGTCCTTTGCGCAGAGCGGCAGGAAGAGAAACTGGAGACAGACTAAGAGAAGAAAATGCTTCATGGTGAGGAGGGAAAAATATGAGGGAAAATGTGTGAGCGTATAGGCTTGGATAGCGGCAAAGGTAGTAAAGTATGGCGAACGGAAGGAAAAGTGGCAGGCAATTTTGGCCTTTTCGCGCTTCTTGATTAACTTTGCGCCGAAAATCAGTATATTTCAATGAACATAAAGCAAGTAGCCGAGGCCCTTGAAAGGTTCGCGCCACTGCCGCTGCAAGAAAGCTATGACAATGCTGGCTTGCAGATTGGACTAACGGTGGACGAAGAAGTTTCAGGGGCATTATTGTGTCTGGACGTGACGGAGAAGGTGCTCGAGGAGGCGGAAGCCAAGGGCTGTAACCTCGTGGTGGCGCACCATCCGCTCCTGTTCCGCCCCCTCCGCAGCCTCACGGGACGCACCCAGGTGGAGCGTTGCGTGGCAATGGCCGTGAAGAAGGGTATCGCGGTCTATGCCGCGCATACCAACCTGGACAATGCGCCCGGCGGGGTGAACCATAAAATGGCAGAAAAACTGGGTCTCTCTGACGTACATTTCCTCCAGCCGCTCCGCAGCGGAGAGGGAGGAAGTGGGGTGGTGGGAATGCTGCCCGAACCGCTTCCCGCTGAGGCGTTTCTCGAAAGGGTGGCCCATGCCTTCGGCGTGGAGGCACTGCGGCACAACGGGGCTGCGGTGCCATGCGTGCAGAAGGTGGCCCTCTGCGGCGGAGCGGGCGAGTTCCTGCTCGACGAGGCTATCCGACAAGGGGCCGACGCTTTCCTCACGGGTGAAATGGGCTATCATCGCTACTTCGGCCACGAGGAGGAAATACTGATTGGGGTGATGGGCCACTACGAGAGTGAGCAGTTCACCATCCAACTGTTGCAGGAGGTGCTCGAGCAGTCCTGCCCGGGGCTGCGTGTCGAACAGACTGCGCTCTGCACAAATCCGATTCTTATTCACTAAATCATAAAAGACCGTAAGTTACATGGCAAAGAAAGATGTTGCGGACATGTCCGTAGAACAGAAGCTCAAGAACCTCTATCAGTTGCAGACCATGCTGTCGGAGATTGACCGCATCAAGATTTTGCGCGGCGAACTCCCCCTCGAGGTGCAGGACCTGGAGGACGAAATCGAGGGCTTGACGCACCGCATTGGCAAATATAACGAGGACGTGGACGGCTACAAGGCTGACATTGCCCAGAAGCGCGCCAAAATCAATGAGGCACAGCAGGCTATCAACCGCTACAAGGAACAGCTCAACGACGTGAAGAACAACCGCGAGTATGACATGCTCTCGAAGGAAATAGAGTTCCAGAGCCTTGAAGTGGAACTGCAGAACAAACGCATCGGGGAGGCCCAGCGTGCCATCGACGGCCGCGTGGTGGACATCACCGCTGCACGCCAACAGCTGGACGAACGACGCGCTGACCTCGACGTGAAGAAGTCGGAACTCGACGAGATCACGGCCGAGACGAAGGCGGAGGAGGAAAAGCTCCGCGAAAAGGCGAAGAACCTGGAGCAGGCCATCGACCCGCGTTTGCTCACTGCCTTCAAGCGCATCCGCAAAAATTCGCGCAATGGCTTGGGCATCGTGTATGTGCAGCGTGACGCTTGTGGCGGTTGCTTCAACAAAATCCCGCCCCAGCGCCAGCTCGACATCCGCATGCGCAAGAAAATCATCGTGTGTGAGTATTGTGGCCGCATCATGATTGACCCCGAACTCGCTGGCGTGAAGATCGAAAAGGCTGTCGAAGAGAAGCCGAAGCGCCGCTTGCGCCGCACGCTGAAGAAGGAGGAATAATAGCGGCTTTGCTGTTTTCCCTTCATTGAAAAACAACTGGAACGGAAACTCGCCTGGCTCTGTGCCGTGCGGTTGCTGTTCCAGTTGTTTCGTTGGGTGGGAGAGGAAGCGCGGGGAGGCGTCAAAGGTCTTCGTAGTCGGGGATGGCGGGGAGATAGCGCACTTGGCGCGTGGTGTAGTCCACGTGGCAGCAATAGTGCTGGAGGCCGTTGCTCACCACGAGGTAGTCGGCGCGCAGTACACTGTTGTAGGAATAAATCTGCTGGAACACGGCTTGCGTGATGGGCACGTGGGGGGCCTTGTACTCGATGATCATTTGCGGCGTGGCGCCTTCGCGGTGGTAGAGCACGCTGTCGCAACGGCGGCTCACTCCGCCCACGCGGATGGTGATTTCGTTGGCAAGCAGCGAAGCGGGGTAGTGCTTGTGCTCGGTGAGCCAATGGGTAAAGTGCTGGCGCACCCACTCTTCGGGAGTGAGCAGAAGGAACCGGCGGCGCAGGAAGTCGTACACTCTTGTCTGGCCGTTGTCCTGGACAATCTTGAGTTCGCAGGCGGGAAGCTGGAGGGGCTGCATGGATTTGGGGATGAAAATGGATGGGGCGAGCACAGTGGCGGGGCTGGGCAGGAACGGGCAGAAGCGAAAAACCTTTGGCTTTATTTCCTCCTTTCCTGTGGTTGCACTATCTTCGCCCGACAAAAGTAGTATTTTTATGAAGACGAAAGAAGACATCACCGGCAATTGGCTGGTGCGCTATACGAAAATGCCGCTGGAGCAGTTTGGAAAACATATCCTGCTCACGAATTTCAACAACTACGTGGATTTGTTCTGCGAGCAGTTTGGAGTGCCTTCCGTAGGCTTCGAGGCCAATATGCGGGCGGCCACGGCAGAAGGGATCACCATCATCAATTTTGGTATGGGAAGCCCGAACGCAGCCCTCATCATGGACTTGCTCAGCAGTGTGAACCCCAAGGCCTGCCTGTTTTTGGGGAAATGCGGAGGCATCTCCGACAAGACGCATCTCGGCGATTACATCCTCCCGCTGGCGGGCATACGCGGCGAAGGAACGTCGAACGACTATTTCCCTCCCGAAGTGCCTGCTCTGCCTGCCTTCATGCTGCAGCGAGCGGTGTCGACGGCCATGCGCGACAATGGTTTCGACTACTGGACGGGCACGGTCTACACCACCAACCGGAGGGTGTGGGAACACGACGCGAAGTTCAAGGCTTACCTCCGCGAAACGCGGGCTATGGCGGTGGACATGGAAACGGCCACGCTCTTTTCGTGCGGCTTCTTCAACCATATCCCCACCGGGGCACTGCTCCTCGTTTCCGACAACCCGATGACGCCCGAAGGGGTGAAGACGGGCGAAAGCGACAACCTCGTGACCCGCAACTTTGCCGCTGCGCATGTGCGCCTGGGCATCGAAAGCATGAAGCTCATCGTGGGCGAACGCAAGACGGTTCGCCACCTAAAGTTTGACTGGTAAGATGGCAAATTTTCCCGCAGCAAAGAAGAAGCCCGCTGGCATCACTTACGAGGAAATTGTCCGCGAAGTGAGGGCCGGCACGTGGCGCCCCATCTATTATCTGATGGGGGAAGAAAACTACTATATCGATAAGGTGGCTGACTTCATCGTCGATACCATCCTGAAGCCAGAAGAGCGCGATTTCAACCTGATAACATTCTTCGGGTCGGAAACGGACATCAACGCGGTGATGATGGCGGCGAAGTCGTACCCCATGGGCGGCGACCACCTCGTGATTGTGGTGAAGGAAGCACAAAACCTGAAGCACATTGACCGCCTCGAACTCTATCTGAAGCAGGTGCAGCCCTCTACGGTGCTCGTGTTCTGCCACAAGAACGGTACGCTGGACCGCAGGCTGAAGGTGTGCACGATGATTTCCAAGGAAGGCGTGCTCTTCGAGTCGAAGAAGCTCTACGACAGCCAGCTTCCGACCTTCGTGCGCAACTATCTGAAACGAAAACACGTGGCGGCAGCACCGGGGGCGGCAGAGATGGTGGCGGATTTTGTGGGCGCAGACCTCAACCGCCTGGCTTCGGAGCTGGACAAGGTGCTCCTGGCAATGCCGCAGGGGGAAAAAGTCCTCTCGGTAGAACTCGTGCAGCAGCATATTGGCCTCTCGAAAAACTTCAATGTATTCGAGCTCCTCGATGCCTTGGGCGAAAAAGATGTGCTCAAGGTTAATCAAATTCTGAAATATTTTGACAGTAATCCGAGGGAATATCCCGTTCAGAAAATCCTTCCCTCGCTTTTTCGCTACTTTTCCAACCTCATGCTGGCCTACTATGCGCCCGAAAAATCGGAGCGCGGCATCGCTGCGTGGCTCAAACAGACGGATTGGCAAGTGCGCAAAAATATCCTGCCTCCGATGCAGCGTTATAGCGGTGTGAAGGTGATGAAGATCCTGTCCGAAATACGTCGCACAGATGCGCGGTCGAAAGGCGTGGACAATCCCTTCACGTCAAGTGGCGAGCTGATGAAGGAACTGTTCTTCTTCATCTTGCACTGATTCGGGATGGAGGCATCGGGCAGGGGCATACCGTGCCCTGTGGCCTTACTCTTGTTTTTGTGGTTTCGGCAAGCAGCTTCGCTCTGTGGAGCAGTCGCTTGCCGAAACCTTTTTTGGGCGGATCGCTACATGGAGAACATGGCGCATGGAGGGCAGGGTATAGTGCGTGGAGGGCAGGGTAGGGCGGCAGCGGGCGAGGGGAAAATTCTCAAGGCCAGACGAGCAGAGGAGGGGAGAAGGGGAGGATTTCTTTCCCGCCTTCCCCATGGGTCTAGGTCTGCTTCCCAACTTCCGTCTGCTTTCGTCATAAATTGTTCCCTTTTTCCATTTTTCCTGCTTCCTTCTTTGGCCAGATTTGCGGAAAGATCCGTACATTGAATCGCTTTGTCCCTTCCACTCCCTCCTCATCCTGTCTCCCAACAAAGGCCATCCGGGCCCTCATTGCCAAGCCTGCATGCTACAACTTATGCCTCCGTTGAGCCAAGCTCGAGAAAAGGAAGCGGAAATAATGTAAATCCAGCCCCTCTTACCCCATTTTTTGCCTCAATTCCGCTTTCTTGTTGCTGCTTTTGCGAAGCGTAGATAGCAATAAGGCTTTTTCTTGGAATTTTCCCCATTTTTTAGCCGCTGTTTCTTGTTGCACGATTTTTGTGATTATCTCTCTGATATTCAATGAAAAACGACGATTTTTGTTCGCTGAGATTTCGTTGGATGAAACGAAGCGGGCATTCGTCTGTGCCTGATTGAATGGTGGCAAAAACGCCCCTCCAACTTCCGGCGAAATTTGGAGGAAGGATTTTTTAAGGATTAGGAATATAAACTACAAGTGTAAAATCAAAGAATGTAGTTTTAAAACAAATAGAAAATCAAAGCAACCTTGCTAAGCTGCTTTACAACAACAAATCTACACGATTTACAAATTACATTCTTCAAGTGTGATTTAGTTTAATAGATTGATAAATATGCAGAACGTTTTTAGGAGTAAAAAGCAATCAAACTCATCTGTTTTCTTACTACTTTCTCGAATTCGATGCTATAAAAGAGCCTTTATTTCTGCATACTCTAAAATCGGGGCTGTTTGGAGCTGTTTTTAGGCCATTTATGTGTTCAGAACCAGCAGAAAAGGCCATTTGAACAAGAAAATACTACAAATCTAAATCGGTGAGTTGTATTTACGAATTTAGATTTTTGAAATAGAGAAGAAGATGTAAAACACAGAGGAGTATAAGAATGTAAATTCAGAAAGCAAAAATCTTAAACGGTAAAAGATTTAGGGATGTGTTGGCCATTTCGGGTAAAGTCTTTACCTTTGTAAACGCTATCGAAAGCCTGCTTTTGCTGCCCTGGGCCAGGTGCAGGTACTATTTGCCCTGCATTTGCACTTCCTCGATGTCTTCTCCGTAGAGACCTCCTGCGAAGTGGAAAGTGAGATCTTGGTTGCAGAAGTCCTTCACTGCCCCCAGCGCGCCAGAGTCTGGGACAAGTCCTCATCGGTTGTTCAATTTTTCTGACCCTTGTACGGACCTGTTGTCCTTCCAAGCAGCGGAACGGGTAGGTTCGGAAGCCTTCAAGGCGCTACATGCACCGTGCAACAACCCATTGAGTCCATCCTCCGAACGGCTCCTGGAGCACGTTCTCTTTATTATATATATCAACGCAACGCAATGAAAGAAAGAATTAGAAGCATCATGCAGTATATGCGCTTGTCGCAGCAAGACTTTGCCAATCGCTTAGGGATTTCTGCCGCCTCCCTCTCCAGTATTTTCACCGGGCGGACCAATCCCACGAACAACCATGTGATGGCAGTGCACCGTGCCTTCCCTGAAATCAACATCAACTGGCTGATGTTCGGCGAAGGGGAAATGTTAGCACAATCGCCTGCTGCCGAGGAGGACAAGGGCAAGGAAAATGACGGGCAAGCAGAGGCACATCCCGCTGTGGCGGATGACGGTGCAGCTGCTGCGGCTTCCTATCAGCAGCCCTCGCTTTTCGCTCCACAACCCCAGCAAGCCGCCACTCCAGCGTTTGCCCCGTCGGGTGCTGCCAGCGCTTCCCGCCGCGACACCCCCTTCCACCAGCGCCGGGCCGCCGAAATGTCAGTTAGTGCGATAAATATTGACAAACGAGAGCGGAAGATTAAAGAAATCCGCGTATTCTTCGACGATGGCACCTACGAATCGTTCGTTCCTTCGAGTAAATAACCCACACATTTGCATTCTTCAAGCCATTCATCATGAAAATCCTCCTTTTGGTAGTGGGCCGCACAGCCGACAAGCGCTTTGTTTCCCTCATCGAAGACTATGCCAACCGTTTGAAGCACTACATCCCCTTTTCCCTGGAAGTAATCCCCGAACTGAAGAACACCCGCGCACTCAGTGCTGAACAGCAGAAGCAGCGCGAGGGCGAACTCCTCTTGAAGCAATTTCGCGAGGGCGACTATGTGGTGCTCCTCGACGAAGCGGGGAAGCAGTACCGTTCCGTGGACTTTGCCGCGTGGATAGAGAAAAAGCAGTACCAAGTGGCGCAGCGGCTGGTCTTCGTAGTGGGAGGCCCTTACGGCTTCAGTCCGGCCGTCTACGCAGCAGCCAAAGAGAAGATTTCCCTTTCGGCAATGACCTTCTCCCACCAGATGATACGCCTCATTTTTGTAGAGCAACTCTATAGGGCCATGACCATCCTGCGTGGCGAACCATACCATCATGAGTAAACTCCCCCTCCTCCTTCTCCTTCCGCTCCTTGCGCTGTGCGTGCTTCCCACGCGGCCGCAGTCCGTTTCCTTCCGCATTCTGGAGTACAACGTCGAGAACCTCTTCGACACCCTCCACGCCGAAGGCTTCGACGACCTGGCCTTCACGCCTCAGGGCGAACAGAAGTGGACGAGCCTGCGGCTGGGCTACAAGCTGAGCCAGATAGCTCGCACGCTGCTCGCGGCAGGGGGCGCCACACCGCTCGACCTCGTGGCCTTGGTAGAGGTGGAAAACGACAGCGTGCTCACGCAGCTCACCCAGCGTAGCCGCCTGGCCCGGTTGGGGTATTCCTACATCATCACCCATTCCCCCGACCCGCGTGGCATCAATGTCGCCCTGCTCTATCAGCCCGCCCGTTTCCGCCCCTTGGCCACACACACCTTGCGCGTGGCACCGACCCACCGCTACCTCCGCCCCACGCGCGATGTGCTCCACGTGAGCGGCAGGCTCTTCACGGGCGACACACTCGACGTGTTGCTCTGCCACCTTCCCAGCCGGCGCGGGGAGCGTCTGGCAGCCCAATACCGCGAAACCATTGGCCGGCAGCTCCACGGCTATATCGACAGTATCGTCAGCCAGCGAACCCATCCCGCCGTAGTGCTCACGGGCGATTTCAATGCCTTCTGGCCCGAGGCCGTTTTTGTGGAAAGTCTGCAAGCCCTGCTTCCCGCTGCGAATGCTGTTTCCCCTCGCCGCCTTTACCTGCTCAGCCACCGGCTCGAAACGCCCGAGGGTATCAAGGGAACCTACAAGTACAGGGGCGAATGGAACCAGCTCGACAACTTCCTGGTCAGTGGCAACTTGCTCCCCGCCGCCGGCCCCGATGCCCATCCGCGGCTGTCCGTGGAGCAATGCCTGCTCGTGGACTATCCCTTCCTCCTCCGGGAAGATGTCCAGAACGGAGGCATCCAGCCCGCCCGCACCTACCTCGGCACCTTCTACCACGGCGGTTTCTCCGACCATCTCCCCCTGCTGCTGAACCTGAATTTGCAACCCTGATCAGTGCTGCCAGTCATGGGAAACCAAGCGTTTTTGTTACCCGACCCAGCAATACCGCGCTTTTCGCTTCAAAATCAATGGTGAAATCACTAATAAAACTTAAAAATGTGGCTTGGCGTTGGATTTCTCCGTACTTTTGCAGCTCTTTAACAAGAAAATGCCTTCAAAGTCAGGTCCTGGCGTGCAGAAAATGTCCACAAGTGAGAGCTTGGCCCGTTTTTTGCACGGATTTGCTGCGACTTGTACTTACTAACAAGGGAATTGACTTTAAACTATGCGACAACTAAAGATCAACAAGAGTATCACCAACCGCTCCAGTGCGGCTTTGGACAAGTATTTAGTAGAAATTGGCCGTGAAGAGCTCATCTCCACCGATGAAGAGGTAGAGTTGGCCCAGCGCATCCACAAGGGCGACCAGGAAGCCCTCGATCGCCTCACGCGAGCCAACCTGCGCTTTGTTGTCAGCGTGGCCAAGCAGTATCAGAACCAAGGCTTGGCGCTCAACGACCTCATCGACGAAGGCAACCTCGGCCTCATCAAGGCTGCCCAGAAGTTCGACGAAACCCGCGGCTTCAAGTTCATCTCCTACGCCGTGTGGTGGATTCGCCAGAGCATCCTCCAGGCCATCTCCGAGCAGAGCCGCATTGTGCGCATGCCCCTCAACCAGGTAGGCTTCCAGAGCAAGCTCACCAAGGCCATCGTCAATTTCGAGCAAGAGTTTGAGCGTCGCCCCTCAGTCGGCGAACTGGCCGAACTCCTCGACACCGACGTGGCCAAGGTCCAGGAAGCGCTGGGCACGAACGGCAAGAAGGTCAGCGTGGATGCCCCCTTCCAGGACGACGACTCCAACTGCCTCATCGACATCATGACGGACGAAAGCGCCCCCGGCACCGACAACCAGATGGAAAAGGAGTCGCTCGCTTCCGACCTCGATGCCGCTCTCAGCGCCCTGTCCGAACGTGAGCGCCAAGTGCTCAAGATGCTTTTCGGCATCGGTCGCAACGAAATGACAGCCGAGGAAGTGGCCAACACCCTCAGCCTCACCCGCGAGCGTGTGCGTCAGATTAAAGAGCGCGCCCTTCGTCGCCTTCGCGAGGCCGACAACATCAACATCCTCATGAAGTACCTCGGGTAACACCGAGCCTTCTTCACCCCACTTCACGACTGCCCCCGTTCCGCTTCGGTAGAAGAACAGATAAAACCCAAGGAGTACAGCCATAGTGCGTACTCCTTTATTTTGTTTGAGAAAGATTTTTTCTCCTCGCCGTATAAGGCATAGTATGCAAGAAAGCAAATACAAAGATGGACTTCAACTTCTTCCCCTCCCATGCCGACCGGGCAGCAGGCTGCGTGTAGCTCTATCGCCCCATCTGGAAAGGCAACTGGGCGTAGGGGCGGACGAAAAGACTGGTAACAGCGTGGCGGACACGAAGGGTGAATGAGCGTCTGTAGCCGTTGCGCTTTGCAGGGTGTTAGTCTTGTGCTGCTAAAGTCCAGGATCTCTTTTTCCGATGGGAGGCTTTGAAAAAAGAACTCCAGGAGTTGTCGCGCCGAAAGGCGGAGTTGTTTTGCCGAAAGGTGGAGTTGTGAGGCGGGGGCTACGTGCCGGGAGAGTGCATGGGGGGGGCTAAGTGTGAAGGGACTGTGTTGGAAAAGGAGGGGCAAAGTGCGTGTGAAAGGTGAAAATGCGGGGTATATATACGTAATTTAAAGGGCGAAAAAAACCTTCACAGCTTCACAGGATGACTGTTTTCGCATGAGAACCAGGGATAAACAGTGTGAAGGGTCGGACTCGAGAGCCTTCACACGGGGCCTGTCGAAAAACATCGGGTAAATCTGGGAAAGAGAGACGAAGGAAAGGGCTGGAAAAGGCAAACGTGCAACGAACTGGGCTGGGTGAAGCTGGTTCCGACGCACGTGTGGAAACCCGTGAAGGGTTGAAAGTTTTGCCTTCACACTGTTTTCCGATGAGTATCAGCAGAAAAATTACGTTCTGTGAAGCTGTGAAGGTTTTTTTCGCCCTTTAAATTACGTATATATAGCGTGCGTTTTATCCTTTCACAATGCATTTTCGGGGCATTTCTCTCGCCTTGCACTACATTGCTTCGCCAAGATAGGCTGCGGCTCGGCAAAGCAAATGAAAATCCTTCGGCTTTTCTTTTGCTCTGCGCTCGCCTTGCACCACATTGCTTCGCCAAGATAGGCTGCGGCTCGGCAAAGCAAATGAAAATCCTTTGG
>CAMGGA010000010.1 GCA_946055515.1 uncultured Bacteroidales bacterium | reverse complement strand
AGTTGTTCTTCTCGCCGTTGAGGCTTTCGCGCACGCCGCCGTTGTCCTTCTGGCTCTCGTTGTAGCGTTTGCCGTCCTCGTAGAGCATGAAGCCATTCTCCGCCTCCTTCCAGTAGTCGCGGTTGTAAGCGTTGAGGTGGCCTTGGTAGAAGCCGAATTTCGGCAGCAGCACGGGATTACCCGTCAGCTGGTAGAAGTCGTTGAGGAGTTCTACGGGTTTCTCGTTCACCATTACGAAAGCGTCGAGGTAGTCCTCCTGGTGAGAGAGAATGACCTTGCCCTCCTCCGTCTGTCCGAAGTCGTAGCGTCCTGGGCGGAACGTATGCCAGAGCAAGCCGTAGCCCTTCGTGCTCCAGAAGAAAGGAGTGGGCGAAGCCACGCCGCCGTCCACCCAGTTGTTCGTGTTTTCGATAGCGATAGCCTTCCCCTTGTGGGAGAAGCGTCCGTTCTGCACGCCGCCGCCGAAGAAGTATTCTCCCGGGCGTTCCTTGAACGTCAGCGTTGTGGAATTTTTGTCGAAGGCCACGGGGGCAACTTCCTCCACCACGAGGTTACCTGTTTTCAGGTCCTTTACCGACATCGTGCCGTTGGCCTTGTGGAAAGTGACGGCGATGCGCGGCGTAGCCACTACCACCTCGGCGGCCTCGTTCTTCAGGTCCACCTTCATGGGAGAGTTGCGTGCTCCGTCCACGAGGATTTTGGCGGGCGGCGAGGCCACCGGGTCGCGCACGATGCCACCGTTGTCGTCGCGGAAGAGACGGAAAATGTTTTCGCCGTAGAAGTCCACGGTCAGCATTTTGCCGTCGGCGAAAGTGATTTCCACCGTGGTCGGGTTGATTTTTTTAGCTTTGACGATAGCCGCTTGCGTGTCCGTGAGCTGTTCGATGCCCGCAGCAAGCGGTAAGGCATGTGAAGAGAGTGGAGCGTACGTCAGTGCGCAGGCTGCCAGGGGCAGGGCGTAGAGTGCCGTGCTCTTCTTGCCTATTCTCGTTTTTGAAGATTTTTTCATAACGTATCAGATTGTTAGACTTTTGCGAGCGAAGATACTGCAAACGGAATGCAGGGCAAAGGAAAACCCGAAGATTTTTCGTTTTGCCCTGCATTTCGGCGCTTTTCGGCGCGTTGCAGACTGTTGTGGCCTTTCATATATAAAGGAGCGCTTCCTGCGTTTCGTCTCAGAACGGGTAGCCGATGGCGAAGTGGAGGCCGAGTCCGTCCTTGAATTTCTCGATGTTGTAGAAGCCTGGCTTTGAGGTTTCGTAGGGGAGGTGGAGTGCGATGCCCACATCGAAGCGGAGCACCAGGAACTGCATGTCATAGCGCAGGCCGAAGCCTGTGCCGAGAGCGATGTTGTCGAGCGTCGACAGCGAAATTTGTGAGCCGGGGCGGGCCGCTTCGTTACGCAGTGTCCACACGTTGCCCGCGTCGAGGAAGACCGCACCGTGGAGGTCGCCGAAGAGGCGTGAACGGAGTTCGACATTTGCCTCCAGTTTCACGTCGCCCGTCTGGTCCATGTAGGCATATTTCGATTGGGCAGGGCGGTAGCTGCCCGGTCCCAGGGAGCGCACCGTGAAGGCGCGGATACTGTTGGCGCCGCCCACGTAGAACTGGTCCATGTAGGGCGCGGCCTCGCTGTTGCCGAAGCTGTAGATGACGCCGCCGAAGAGGCGCGTGGCAATCTTCATGTCGGACGAGAGGCGGAAGAGCTTGTGCATCTCTGCCGTGAGCTTCACGAACTGCGCGAAGGGGTTGCCGAACAGTTCCTTGTTCTTTTGGTTGAAACGCTTTCCGCTCAGGGCGTAGCAGGCCGCCGTCAAGTTGCCCGCCTCTTTCAGCGTAAATTGCAGCCACCAGGGGTTCTTGCGCCAGCTGCGGCTCTGGTAGGTGAAAGTGTAGGACATCGACGGCACAAACTGGTCGCGCATCGACACGTAGAGCGCCGGGTTCGCACCCATGATCGAGTCGAAGGCGTGCGTCGTATGGTTCAGTTTGTCAAACTCCAGGTTGAAGAGTGTCAGCTCGTGTTGCGACGTTTCGCGTTTGTACCAATGGTACTTCGCGCCCAGTCCCACGCTGATCATGTTGAAGAAGTTCGAACGGTTCTTCCAGTCCGCGTCGAGCGAAAATTCCGTGGTCGAGAAGAGGCGCAGGCGTCGGCGGTTGATGCCCGGGAAGATGATGCGCGGGAACTTGAAGGCCAGCTGCGTGCCCAGTTCGTAGGAATTCATCAGCGAGTTGCCGCCCCGCGCGCCCGAGCCCGTTTGCCACTCGTAAGAGCCGAATATCTTGAACGAAACCTTTTCGCCGCCGCGGAACGCGTTGCGCTTCGCCAGTTCGTACGAGATGCCCGGGCCCACTTGCTGGTTGCTCTTCATCGTCGCGTTCATTTCGAATGTCGAGTCGTAGAGTTTGTCCATCACCGCCGTCACCACGAGGTCCAGCGTGTCGCACGTCGCCGTAGTGTCGCGCGGCACGTAGGCCACATCCATCTGGCTCAAGATGCCCATCGCCCCCAGCCTTTCCACCGTCAGCTTCTGGTCCGTCAGGCTGTAGCGTTCGCCGCGGCGGTGCTCGATGGCGTGCCGCCACATCGTGGGGCGCACGGGCAGTTTCTTTCCCGAGTACTGATAGGTATAGTTGCGCCGCGCCAGCGTCTCCGTGAGCGGTGCATTGTCGCGGTGGCGAATGTTGATGTACGTCCTGCCCATATACCATGGCCGGTCCGCACGTTCCGGGCGGTCAGCCACGGGCACCACCTGCAGTTGCACGTGTCCCGGCCGTTGGATGGTGTCGGCGCGGAAAGTCGTGTAGCCCGCCGAGTAGTAGTAGAAGCCATTGTTGCGGAAAAGTTCCTCGATGCGTAGTTGTTCGTTCGAGAGGTTCACCACGCTGAAGGCATCCCCGCTGTGCAGCAGTCGGCTCTTCTCCGTTTTGCGCAGCAAACTGTCCATTGCCTCGGGGTAATGGAGGTAAGCGATGGAGTCGAGGCGGAAGAGGGGGCCTGCCACCACGTTGTAGCCTACCTTCGCCTTCTTCGGGTTCGGCTGTGTATGCACCTCGTAGTCCACCTTGCCGTGGAAATAACCATAGTTGTGCAGGGTGTTCGTTGCCACCTTTGCGCGCATTTCCGGACTCACCTGGCTCACCAGCACGGGGTCTGTGGCAAAGTGGCGGAACATCCATCGCGCCATGCCGCCCTTTTTGTCGTAGAGCCCGTTGTGCAGCCAGAGCCCCACCTTCCACGGCCAACTCATCGACGACGAACCGAACACCGCGTTGTTGGGCGGATAAGCCAGCACTGCCTCCACCTCCTCGCGTGCCGTGGCGAAGTCCGCCTCGTTTTGTGCCTGCGCCGCCTTTATCGCCCGCTTCTCCTCCTTCGTGAGCGGACGGTTGAGCGATTTCAGGCTGTCGAGCGAGACATGGTTGCGTCCCTCGAGCGCATCGTTCACGGCCGTCAGCGCATTGGCAACTGCCGTAATCACGCCCGTCGAGTCGCGCTGCTCCTTCTTGCGCAGTTCGGCCGGGTCGTCGGCATATTTCGTTTCCGAGATACCTGTGTAGAGCTGTTCGCCCTCGGGGATAGCCCGCGTGGTGGAGCAGGCCACCACGATGGGGAGTAGGAGGAGAATATAGAGATGTTTCATGCCCTTTTCTTAGGTTATGGGGTGTTGCGCTTCGCGCGTTTATGAGGTTATAAAGTCACGGTCTAAAGGCTTCGGCTGTAAAGAGTTTCTTGGGTTATCGGAATCGGAGAAGAGGTTACGAGGTAATAAAGTCACGGTCTAAAGGTTGCCGCTCAAAGAGTGACTTTATAACCTGATAACCCTGCGAGCGATGCGCCCCTTACCTCACAACCTGTTCAAATAATCCCGTTATTTGAACAAGAACAACTCGCCCAGCTTGTTCGTCTTCCGTCGGAGCAGCAAGCCCGCGCCCGTTTTGGTCAGTTGTCCCTCGAGCGGGTCCTGCGTGGCCCGGTCGTAGAACACCTTCACGTAGCGTGTGGCACTGCGGTCCAGGCGGTATTCCACCGACACATTGTTGATGAAACTTTCCGCCGAGTTCGTCGCGTCCGCACCCGTCGAGACCTTGCCGCCCACGATTACGCTGACGCGGTTGCCCCAGAAGCGCTTGGCGAACTGGAAGGAATAGTCCGTCGTGGCCGTACCCGCCTCGCTGGTGCCGCTCTCCACACCCAGGTTGATGTCGATGGTCTTCAGCGCAGAGCCCGCGATATTCTGGATTTCGTTTTGGAGGAAAGCATTCAGCGCATTGTTCGCCTTGAAGCCCGAGCCCGACATCATCGTCTCGTCCGTCATGTACATACCCGTGGCCATCAGCGTCACCGCCGCCTTTCCGCGCTGTTCCGCGCTCATCGCCGCCAGCTCGTTCTGGATAGAAAGGTCCTCGGGTGCCTCGATGGTAAATTCCAGGCCCATTTCGTTCAGCGGTTTCGAGAGCGCCACGCCCACGTCGAAGGCCACGGAGCGCTGTTTGTCGTTTTCCGTCACCACAGCCTTCGTCCGTTCCTTCGCCTCGATGCTCAGCGTCGGGTTCATCACGTCGCCCGTAAATTCTACATACGAGCCCTGTACCAGCTTGAACGTTTTCAGCGGGATTACGGGCAGTGCATACTTCATTTCCCCGCTGTTCGTCGTGAAGCGGCCCGTCACGCGCATTTCGCCCTGTTCCGTCATGCGGAGCGTCAGGTCGCCGCCCCCTTCGAGGTCCACGTAGCTCTGCCCGTCGTCGCTCAGGTTGCAGTGGAAGCGCGCCGCGTCGCTGATGGAGATGCCCAGCGTCAGGTCGAAGCCCATTTCCGGCACAGGCGTCACGATTTCCGTCTGCGTCGTGTCCGCAAAGTCCACAAATGTCACCAGGTTGTTCAGCCGGTCGTCCACCGAGAGCGGCGAATCCTTCAGGATGTACGTCATGTCCGTACGGTCCAGCACCTCCAGTTTGCCGCGGATGGAGAGGTTGTCCACCGTCCCCTTCAGCGTACCGTTGTAGTTCGCATAGACCTTACCGTAAATCATCGACTGCACCTTCTTGCGCGTGTTGATCAGTTCGAAGTTTTTCGCCTTCATCGTGAAGTCCATCGCCATGCGGTCAAAGTTCGACATGTCAAACACCCCGTCCAGCACCAGCGGTTCGCGTCCCGTCGAATAAAGATTGTAGTTCTCGAAGCGCAGCCGGCTGTCCTCGATAACCAAGGCCCGTTCGTCCGTGCGGAAGTCAAAGCCATAGACATCCGAGTATATGTGTGCCGAATCCAAGTCCAGCGTACCGTTCAGCACCGGGCGGTCCGTCGAACCCTTCACTGCCAGGTTGCCCCCCGCCACACCTTTCAGTGCCACGTCCGTGCCCACCATGAAGCCGTTCAGCAGCGAGAGCGGGAAATCGTGGAGGTTCGCTTCCCCTTCAAAGAAGCCCCCGTCGCGGTCGAAGTAAGTGCCCTCCAGCGCCAGCACCTCCAGGTCGCCCGTGCTCACGAAAGCCGAGGCATGGTGTTCGCCGCCCTTCTTCGGCAGATAGAGCATTTCCACGCCCAAGTCGCCCAAGTTCACACCCTCGTAGGTGAACCCGTCGGCCAGCAGCGAAGCCATCGCCGAGAGCTCCTGCTTCTCCGGGTCACTCGTCACGTGGACATCCCCGCTCAGCATACCGCTCAGCCGCGGCAAATAAGGCATCACCGCCGAGAGCTCCCCGAGGTTCAGCTGGTTCACGCTCACCGTCAGGTCGTTCATCGAGTCGCGCGGTTCGCCGTAGATTTTCAGACCCGTTCCGTCGTCAGCCAGCAAGTCCAGGTCCGCACGGATGCGTTTGTCCTTACCGAGGAAAATGAAGTTGTCCTTGTTCACCGTGAAATTGCGGTAAGCCAGCACCGGGTGTTCGGGATAAAGCCGCAGGTTGATGCCCCCATCGCCGACGGTGGCCTCCACGCCGAGCTCCACGCCCTTCTCCCCCTCGCTGTCCAAGTAGCGCATTTCCAGCCCCGCACCCGAACGGAGCACGTAAGCCTTCATCCCCACCTCCATTGGCGTCGGGTTGCGCTTGTTGTTCTTCACCAGACCATAGAGCTGCACCCCCGTCGAGTCCTGCAGGATGCGGGTCTCAATCGAGTCCAGGAGCAGGCCGCCCAGCTGGAGCGCCCCCATGCGGGCCTCCCCGCTCATGCCCGAGCGCGGGTCCGTGTGGAGGTCAATGAAAGCCGAGGAGAACGAATAGCCCTTCAGCCGCGCCATGTTGTAGAGCGGGTTGTCCTGTCCCGCATCGAAATAAAGTTCCATCACGGGCAGCAACGCCTTCAGCCCCTCCTGGTCCAGTTCGCGGCGGTCCAGTTGGTCCATGAGCGCGCCCGCAAAGCGACCCAGCTCCTCCGAGAGGCGCGGGAGCCCCTCGCGGCTGCCCAAGCGCACCACCAGGTCGCCCGCCGCCACCGACGCCGTCGTCGTGTCGCGGTCCGTTTGGAAGTCAAATTCCAGGTCCTTCGCCATTTGGCTCATGCGCGGCGTCGAGAAACAGTTGTTCCGCAGACTTCCCGCCAAAACCAAGTCCGTCAGTGCCGCGTTCGCCTTCACGTCCAGCGCCGCCTGTGTGGAAATCGTCAGCGTGTCCTTCGTCAGCCCCATCGCGTGGAGATGCACCGCAGGCACATTCGCCCGCAGCGCCAGTTCGTAGCCCCTGCGGGAAATGAGACCGTCGAGCGTGCAGTCCACTTCAAACAGTTCGCCGCCCGCAGCCAGTTTTCCCGCCACCCGTCCGCCGCGCAGCGAAGCCTCTGCCAGCGTGCCATTCAAATCATAGCCAGCATAGCGGAAAGCATCCACCCGGGCGTCTGCCGCGAGCGAGGCACCGGGGCTGGTCGGGTCGAAACGGCGTCCCGAAGCCCGCAGCGAGCCGCTGAAGGGCGAGAGCCCCAAATCCGGGAGAAACAGTTCGAGCGGAAAAGCGTTCGCCTTGGCCGTGAGCGAATAAGCCTCGCGGTCTAAGTCTACCATGCCTTTTGCCGAAACAGCACCCTTGCGGCACGTTCCGCGAAGCTGTGCCTCGTAGCGTGCGCCGCGAAAATCCACCGTGCCGCCGAGCGAAATCCCGTCGGGCAACGTAAATCCCGTCATCCCCATTTGTTTCAGCACACCCCGCACGGCCGCCAGCCGTTCCCCGCGCAAGTCAAGGGAGAAATGGCCCGCGGGCTTCGGCGAAGTAGCTTCGCGGGCGTAACCCTTCGCTTCGGCGCGCAGCATGCCCGGCACAGCCAGGCGGCACTGCGGCAGCCGCAAGTGGTCGATGTTGCCCTCCGCTTCCAGTTGGAGCGTCAGCGCCTTTTCGGGCAAACCCTTCAGCAGCGAAACGTCGAAGAAATTTGTGCCTAAAAGGGACAAATCCTTGCGGCCCACATATCCCTCCATCTTTGCCTGCAGGTGTCCCCCGCCGCGGGGCGAGAGCGCCTGGAAGTCCATGTCGGCCGAGGCCGCGAGCATCGAGTGCGGCGTGCGGAGCAAGAAGTCGGAGAGCGTCACGTGCGACGCATTCATCGCCAGTCCGCCGCGCAGCCGCGTCACCGCGAGGTTGCTTTTCTCCTTGAAAGCCAACTGCCGCAGCCCCACGCGCAGCGTGCCGTCCTTTTGCTGGAAATACACCGTGTCCAAGGCCAGCGACAAGTCCTCAATCCCGATGTGGTTCACGTCGAGGCCCTTGGCCACGGGAACCGCCGTTTTCAGGTCGTAGGTCAGGCGCGAATCCCTTGCGCGCAACTTCTGGAGCGAATAGACCCCTTTCCCCAGATCGAACATGCCCCCGTAGAGGGCAGTCTGTCCCAACGAAGCGGACAAGCGCAAAGAGTCGCCGGGCAGGGAGAGCCGCAACTTCGCGTCGCGGAGCGAAGCCTTTTGCACCAGAACAGTCCAGGCCACTTGCGACTTCGTCGTGTCTGGTTGCGCCGTATCCGAGAGCGCGATGTCAAAATCCGCGTGATGCAGTTTCACGTCGTTGATGCACACCCGCTGCAGGTTGAGGTCGGCAGGGTGGACCGAAGCCGCGAGCAGTCCCGCCGAACCCTTGATATGCGTGTCCGCGATGAAGCTTTTCGAGTCGATGACCACGCCGCGCAGTTCCGCGCCATCCACCTCCGCCAATCCCGAGAAGAGCGGAAGCAGTTGCACGTTCAGTCTGAGGCTATTTGCCGCCAGCAGCGTGTCCCCCTTTTCCAAGGCCGTCACGCCGTGTAGCGCGAGGTCCAGCGGGAAAGCCAGCCTCACGCGTTCGATGCGGAAATCCATCCCCGTCGATTTCGACAGTTCGCGGCAAGCCGTGTCCACGGCGAATTGCTGCACGGGAGGTATGTAGACAAGCAGAGCCAGCAGGAGGAAGAGCACGAAGGGAGCCAACGCGAGCCCCGCCACCCACTTCAGTAGCGATCGGATTTTCAGTTTCATAGCTGCAAAAATACGGCAAACGTGCGAGATGTGCAAGGTTTGTGTCGGGTCAAAATATCTTTCAGCCAGTGTAAACTCCCATGTCCCGTTTTCACCCCCTTCCCCCGGCCCTCAGAAGCCGTCGGTTTGTAGCGCCGCGCCGGGCGGTTTCTTCCCCGCCGATAGGTTTTTCAATCCCGCCGATAGGTTTTTCAATCCCGCCGATAGGTTTTTCAATTCCGCCGATAGGTTTTTCAATTCCGCCGATAGGTTTTTCAATTCCGCCGATGGAAGTTCCTGTCCTGCCGAAGGGCTCCTGATGCCCTTACATGCGCTCTATATATACGTATTTTATGGCCCGAAAAATTGCTTCACAGCTTCACACAGGGCCCGTTGTCTATTGAGTATCATCGAAAAACAGTGTGAAGGGTAAACTTTCAATCCTTCACCGGTTTTCGCTGAAAGTGGTGCCGCCTTTCCGCGAGGATATTGTGGTGAGCGACACAAGGGCCGCACAGCTCCACGTGTGGCTGGGGGAGGCTGATTTCAACTGACGGACTGAATGACGCACAGAAATATGAGCTGTTTGGGCACACTTGTTCAAAAAATGTGCGCTTTTCTTGTGATTTCAACACGCTTGCACTAATTTTGCACACAGAAAGGCAATATGTGCTTTTCCTCCTGTGCGACGCACCGCGTGGCTGCGACCGCTGGGCCCCGATTTCTTTCACCCGATAAATGACGCCCTGACATGTCTGTATCCAAAACACGAGAAAAACTGATCGAAGTGGCGAGAGGCCTGTTCGCTCACCAAGGTCTCGAGGCTACGACGATGAACGACATCGCTGCCGCCTCGGGAAGAGGACGACGTACGCTCTATACCTACTTCCGGAATAAGGAGGAAATCTACTTCGCTGTGATCGAAGAGGAACTTACCCGACTCTCGGCCAACATGACGGCGGTGCTCGAACTGAACCTGAGGCCCGAGGAGAAACTCTTCAAGCTCATCTATACGCACCTGCGCACGGTGAGGGACACTGTGTGCCGAAACGGGACGCTCCGCGCGGAGTTTTTCCGCGACATCTGGATGGTGGAAAAGGTGAGACGGGCTTTCGACGCAGAGGAACGACGCGTGCTCATGGCTATCCTCGAAGAGGGGGTGGAGCAGGGGCGCTTCCGCATTCAACACGTGGGGCTGATGTGCGACATCGTACACTGTGCGGTGCGCGGACTGGAGGTGCCCTATATCTATGACCGGCTGGGGGAGGGGCTCTCGGAGGACGAAACGTATCCGATGGTGAAGGCCCTGCTCTTCCGCGTGCTGGACATTCCGGCGGAAGAGAACAAGGCGCTGCAATGACGACTCGCCCGAGGCTTGACTCCTTTTTATTACATTCACTCATTATCATATAATTGACTTAAACAAAACAATGGGACTTTTACAAGGTAAAACGGCCTTGATCACTGGCGCTGCGCGCGGTATCGGTAAGGCCATCGCGCTGAAGTTTGCCGAAGAAGGCGCTAACATCGCTTTTACGGATCTCGTGATTGACGAAAACGGCGAGGCTACCCGCCGGGAAATCGAAGCCAAGGGCGTGAAGTGCATGGCTTACGCTTCGAACGCTGCGGACTTCGCGCAGACGGAAGAGGTGGTGAAGCAGGTTCACGCTGATTTCGGCAGCATCGACGTGTTGGTGAACAACGCGGGTATCACGAAGGACGGACTCATGATTCGCATGACGGAACAGCAGTGGGACGCTGTGATTGGCGTTAACCTGAAGTCGGCTTTCAACTTTATCCACGCTTGTACGCCCATCATGATGCGCCAGCGCGGCGGTTCAATCATCAATATGGCTTCCGTAGTGGGCGTACACGGCAATGCAGGACAGAGCAACTACGCTGCCTCGAAGGCGGGCATGATTGCACTGGCCAAGAGTGTGGCCCAGGAAATGGGCAGCCGCGGCGTGCGTGCCAATGCCATCGCTCCGGGCTTCATCGAAACGGCCATGACAGCGGCGCTCTCGGAAGATGTGCGCAAGGAATGGATGAAGGCTATTCCTCTCCGTCGTGGAGGTAAACCCGAAGACATCGCCGATGTGGCTACGTTCCTCGCTTCTGACCTCGCTGCCTACGTGACGGGCCAGGTGATCCAGGTGGACGGCGGCATGAATATGTAAAGGGCGCTTAGCGCAGGTTATAAGTTTAAGGCGCTGCGCGCCTGAGGTTATGAGGCTATAAAGTAACTGCTTGAGCGCTTGCTTTGGCTGTGGCTTTGTTGGCAAATGACCCCGGGCGTGCAGCGCTTTCTCCATTTTCAGCGGAGGCTTGCTGCGTCCGCTCAATACCATAACTGGGCGCCTGGCGCCTTTCTTCCGAATATGGATATTCTCTACGAAGACAACCACCTTATCGTTGTAAATAAAGCGCCTGGCGAAATTGTGCAGGGCGACAAGACGGGCGACGAACCGCTCTCGGAGGCCGTGAAGCGCTATCTGAAGGATAAATATGCCAAACCGGGCCAGGTGTTCTTGGGCGTGGTACACCGTCTGGATCGTCCCGTGAGTGGGGTGGTGGTGTTTGCCCGCACGAGCAAGGCTTTGTCGCGCATGTGTACGTTGTTCCAAAAGGGCGAGGTGAAGAAAACGTACCACGCCATTGTGGCCGCTCCCCCTGCCGAGCCGAAGGCTACCCTGACGCACTGGCTCACGCGCAACGAAGCGCAAAACAAGGCTTACGCCCACGCGCAGGAGGTGAAGGGAAGCAAACGGGCCGTGCTTGACTACGAACTGATCGGACGCTCGGACCGCTACTGTCTCTTGGAAGTACACCTCCACACGGGACGCCATCACCAAATCCGCTGCCAACTGGCTTCCATCGGTTGCACGATCAAGGGTGACTTGAAGTATGGCGCACGACGCTCTAACCCCGACGGTTCTATCTGCCTCCATGCCCGACATATTTCGTTTGAACATCCCGTGAGTCACAAGCTCATCGAGGTCTCTGCACCTTACCCCACTGGGCTGTGGCAGGTGTTTCGGTGATTTCAGGAGCTGCGGTGGGACACCACAGCTCCTAAAATACCTTTGGTTTTTCTTTTGATATGCGCTCGCCTTGCGCTATCTTTAGATAATATAGGCTGCGGCTCAGCCTATCAAAAATAAAAACCTTTGGTTTTTCTTTTGATATGCGCTCGCCTTGCACTATCTTTGTCGCCGCAGAGTATATAACCAACAAAATCATTGCCTACATGAAGACCTTTGCAATTATCAACGCGATGCAGAAAGAGCACGAACTCCTCGCGGAAATGCTTCACGACACAGAAACTGTTACCGACGGTACATTCCAGTTTTTGCGTGGACGCATCGGGGAGGCCGAACTCGTGATGATGCAGAGCGGTATAGGGAAGGTGAATGCTGCAATCGGCGGCGTGGAATTGATTCGTCGCTTCAGCCCCGCGGCCGTGGTCAATACGGGGGTGGCAGGCGGCATTGATGCTTCGTTGCAAGTGGCCGATGTGGTGGCCGGCTCACAGGTGGTGTACCACGACGTGGACTGCGGACCTGAAACGGAATTGGGACGCGTGCAGGGGCTTCCTCTTTTTTACGAGGCTGACGCCGCATTGCTCGACGTGGCCAGGAACGTGAAGGCGGAGAGCCGCGTGGTCGAAGGCCTTATTTGCAGTGGCGATCAGTTCATTACCGACAAGACGCAACTGGCTCAAATCAAATCGCGTTTCCCAAAGGCCCTCGCCGTGGACATGGAAAGCGCTGCTTTGGCCCAAGTGTGCCACATCTATCAAGTTCCCTTCCTCAGCTTCCGTATCGTGAGCGACACGCCGGGCGCAGAGGAACATTTCGGCCAATACCTCAACTTCTGGGACGAAATGGCCGCTCGCTCCTTTGCCGTGACCCGCGCTTTTGTGGAGGCGCTGGTGAAGGATTAGGCTGTGGGGTGGGGCTTGCGCCGTTTCCCGCAGGGTACTTCTGCTCTCTTTTTTTGTTCTTAAAAGTGCGTTTTCTCGCCATGGCAAAGCTCAAACAAGTTTGGCTTTGCTCATTTGGCTTAACGAAAACGTTCGTTTTTCTTTCTCCACGATTTTTTCCAAATAGAATAATACTTTTGCCCATGGACAAGATACCGAGTTTTACCATAGACCACCTGCGTCTGCAGCGTGGCGTGTATGTGTCGCGCAAGGACACCGTAGGCGGCGAAGTGGTCACGACGTTCGACGTGAGGATGAAGTTGCCCAACCGTGAACCCGTGCTGGGCCAGGGGGCCATTCACACAATAGAGCATCTGGCTGCCACTTTCCTGCGCAACCATCCCGTGTGGAAGGACCGCATCGTCTATTGGGGCCCGATGGGATGCCTCACGGGCAACTACCTGCTCGTGCGCGGCGACCTCTCTTCCGCTGATGTGCTGCCCCTGCTCCGCGAAACGTTTGCCTTCGTGGCTGCCTTTGAGGGCGATGTGCCGGGCGCCACGCCCCGCGACTGCGGCACCAGCGTTCTGCACGACCTCCCCATGGCCCGCTACGAAGCGGCGAAATACCTCCACGAGGTACTCGAATGTGCCACGGAGGAAAACCTGAATTACCCTGAGTAACAAAGGGCTCTTTTCATCCGCTGATGGTTCTATCCTTGCTATTTCTAATCACACTAACCTTTTATAACCTTTTATCGAATGATGAAGAATGCAACCCTCCTCTTCGGCTTGGCACTTGCCGCCTTCACCCTTCCCACGGGACTCCAGGCGCAGGAAGCATTCGGGCTGAAGCAGCAAAACCTCGACAATCCCGAGAACACGCCGAAGCCGGTGTTTCCCGTGCCTTCGGCGCGGCAGCTGAAGTGGAACGAAACCGAGTTCTACGCCTTCTTCCACTACGGCATGAACACTTACACCAACGCCGAGTGGGGCGATGGCAGTGAGGACAACGCTACTTTCAACCCCACCGCTGCGCCCAATCCGCGGCAATGGCTCGAAGCGGCCCAGAAAGCGGGCATGAAGGGCGGCATTGCCGTGGTGAAGCATCACGATGGCTTCTGCCTCTGGCCCACGAAGACCACGGATCACCATGTGGGTAACTCGGGCACTACCTACGGCTCGGAGACGAACATTCCGCGCGACTTTGCCAAGGCGGCCGAGGAGTTGGACATGAAGTATGGTTTCTACGTGTCGCCCTGGGACTTGAACAGTGCCTATTGGGGCGAGAAGGATGCCGAGGGCAACTATACCGACAACTACACCAAAAAGGTGTTCTTCGAACAGTGCGCCGAACTTGCCGCCTATGGCAACAAGCAGTTTGAAATGTGGTTTGACGGTGCCACGGGCGGTGACCACCGCGGCTACTACGGCGGCGCGAATGCCCTGCGTACCATCGACAATGCACAGACTTACTACGACATTCCCAACCTCCGCGACTCTATCCACAACTCCTGTCCCGACATCATCCTCTGGGGCGTGGGCGGCGAGGCCCGCTGGATTGGCAACGAGGCGGGATGGGCCGGCGAAACGAATTGGGCCATGGGCGACCGCGAGTATGGCAACGAGAACGGCTGGCAGTGGCATCCGGGCGAAAGCGACGCGAAGGGCACGAGCCACGGCTGGTTCTGGCACGAAGGCGAGTCGGTGAAGAGTGCTGAAACGCTCTTCAAGATGTACCTCGAGACCGTGGGACGCAACGCGACGCTCATCCTGAACTTGCCGCCCGACAAGAGTGGCTCTCTCCCCGCAGCAACCGTGACACGCATGGAGGAACTGGGTGCCCTCATGACCCAGCGCCTCGGTACCGACCTCGCCCCCGCCGCTACCGTTACAGCCTCCGAAACTCGCACGGCGGGCCGCACTGTCAGCTACGCGGCGCAGAACGTGACCGACGGCAATAAGGATACCTATTGGGCTACGAACGACGGCACTATTCAGGCTTCTCTTACTTTCACTTGGGATGAACCCCAGGTGGTCCGCTACGTGAGCATGATGGAGTTCATCAAGCTCGGACAGCGCGTGAAGAAGTTTACCATCGAAACGAGTGAGGATGGCGTGAACTTTACGCCCCGTGCCACGAACATCGCGCAGACGACCATCGGCTACAAGCGTATCATTCCGCTCAACGGAAACACTTCAAACAGCTACGGCGATGGTTTCCGCGCCAAGGCGCTCCGCATCACGATCAACGACAGCAAGGCTTGCCCCCTGCTCCACACGGTATCTATCTACTAATCCCCTAACCTTTTGTATTCTCCCACCATGAAATATACCCGTTTCTTATCCCTCTGTGGCTTGCTGCTGCCAGCCTGGACTTTGCCCGGTACAGCGCAGACGCTCTGTGACTTTGAAAGTGCCGACTGCTGCCAAGCCGTTTCTATCTACGATACCTGGGAAAACTCTCCCTTCCGCAAGGGCGGACAGCTCGAGGGGCAGGGCAACGTGCAGGTGACGGCCAACCCCGACACCGCCGAAGACCCTATCCTCGGTTTTGCGCCCAATCCCTCGGCGCAGGTGCTCGGCGCACAACGTTCGCGCTGGGGCAGCAACCTCTGCGGCGCTATGGTGACGCTCAAGGAGCCTTTCGCCCTGAAGCGCAAAACGCAGTATGTACACGTCAAGGTGCTCACACCGCGCGATAGCCGCGTGATGCTCGTGGGCATGGGGCGTCGCACGGACCGTCCCTGGCAGCCCATCACCACAGAACAGTTCTGGGCCACTTCGACGAGTAAGGTCACGCCTGGGAAATGGTTCGACGCGGTCTTCGCCGTGAGCGGTGCGGACGGTATCGACATCCACAACCTACTCCTCGTGCCCGACCTGGCCTCCACCCACAATCTCAGCGAGGACTTCCTCTTCTACATCGACGACATCGAACTCAGTGACAACCCTGCGCCCCGCTTTACCACGGCTTACTATCCCATCAACTACGACGAGGCACAGGTAATTACCCGCACCGACCGCAACCTGAGTGCCATCTCCCTCGCCTCAGCGGGCAGTGAGGCGCAGACCATCCAGGTGAACCAGACGACTGAACGTTTGCTCTACGTGAAGCGCCTCGACCAGGCCTTTGCCGCCAAAGCGGGCGACCGTGTGAACCCCTCCTTCAGCTGGAACGGTACGTGGATGCACGGCTATGTCTATCTCGACACGGGCCGCGACGGCAAGTTCAACGTGACTGCCGACGCCGAGGGCAACATCACCGAGGCTACGGACCTCATGGCCTATTCTTATTATAAGGGCAAGAACAGTACAGGAGCCAATTCGGGCAACAATCCCGGTGTGACGCCTCCTGCCTTCACAGTGCCCGAGGGCCTCGAGCCCGGCGTGTACCGCATGCGCTACAAGATTGACTGGGACGAAGTGAATCCGGGCGGCAGCACGAAGGAGAACAATACCATCCTCGGCAACGGCGGGGCCATCGTGGACACGCGCTTGATTGTTCACGGTGAGAACGTGACCATCTCTCGCGGCACGCGGCCCAACGGTGGCGGTCTGAACGGCGACGTGCTGAAGGCGGACGGCAGCGAGTTTACGCAGGAGACGATTCCCTTTGGGCAGCCTTACACCATTAAGGTACAGCCTGCTCCGGGCTTCAAGTTCTCCCACATCATTCTCCGCCATGGCTTCAACCTCGATGGTGACAGCCTGGTCTACGACACCCCGCAGTACCTCGACACGACCATTCCCGCCTATCTCTTCCGCAACAACCAATACACCATCCCCGCGAAGTACATTGACGGCGACGTGATGATCGTACCTTACTTCAGCAGTGACACGGGTGAGGCCGAGGGCGAGGAGTATGCCCGCAACTTCAGCGATGACCTTGCCATCACGCGCACCGACCGCAAACTGAACAGTTTTACCATCGCTGCCACGCAGGGTGGAGAGCGCACCGTGACGCTTTCCACCTCGGGCGCCAACAAGGTGTACCGCCCTTTGCTCACGCAGGAGGTCTCCGCAGTGCCGGGCGACCAGCTTACCACCACTGTGAACTATCAGGGCAACGCCATGCACGGCTATCTCTACGTGGACTACAACATGGACGGTCACTTCACGGCCGTGCTGGACGATACGGGGAAGCCCGCGGAGGGCAGTGAACTCGTTTCCTTCACTTACTACCAGGGTAAGAACAGTCTCGGCGAAACCAAGACGGGCGGCGGTGCAGGCTATAATCCGCCTGCCTTTACCCTGCCTGTAGACCTTCCCGCGGGAAACTATCGTGCCCGCCTGAAGATTGACTGGAACAACATTGACCCCGCAGGCCAGTGGAAGGAGAACGGCGGCGACGGCGACAACCAGATCGATGCCAACGGCGGCTATGTCGTGGACTTTCTGCTCAATGTACATCCCCTCCGCGCCAAGCTCGACGTCCAGACCACAAACGGTTCGGTCGTCGGTACGGGCAACACGGGACTTCCCGCCGAAGCCACCTTCGGCACCGAGCTGGGCCTCCTGCCCGTGCCCGCTGCCAAGGGCTATGCGGCGGCTGAAATGGTCGTGCGCCACGGCCACGACCTCGATGGCCCGCAGTATATCCACGGCAACCGCCAGTGGAGTGAGTACAGCGTGCCGGCTTCGGCCTACACCCTGCCCGCCGACAGCGTGAACGGCGAAGTACGCATCACCGCCTGCTTTGAGCCCGACGGCACAGAGGTCTACAAACTCCAGTTTGCCGATGAGTTCAACACTGCTGACGGCACGCTTCCCGACGAACGCTACTGGACGCGCTGCTCCAACCAGACGCCCACATGGAAACGTTTCACGGCACAGACCGAGGCGGGCCAGCGCCTCACGGGCTATATAGAGGACGGAAAACTCGTGATGCGTTGCCTCGCCAATCCCTTCGACGATGAGGTAAACTCCCAGGGCAACCGCATGGACATGATCAGCGGTGCCGTAGAGAGTTCTTCCAAGATTCATTTCACTTACGGCAAGGTTGAGGGCCGCTTGAAGACCCTTCCCCACTCGGGCAACTTCCCCGCCTTCTGGATGATGCCGCAGGATAACAGTGCTGGCTGGCCCTACGCGGGCGAAATCGACATCTGGGAACAGATCAATGCCGACAACACCTCTTGGCACACCATCCACACCCGCTGGGCCAACACCACCGCCGACGGCAGCGAGTGTATGGGGCAGGGCGGCAATCCGCAGAAGACGGGCACTGCCGACTGCAAGAATGGCGACTACCACACCTTCGGCCTTGAATGGACAGCCAGGAAGCTCACTTGGTACGTGGACGGCAAGCAGGTGTTCTCCTACGCTAAGGCTACCGACAGCTACGCCCTCGACCACGGACAGTGGCCGTTTGACAAGGATTTCTACCTTATCCTGAACCAGAGTGTAGGCAACGGTGGCTGGGCTGCTTCGCCCGACTTGGGTTTCACCTACGAAACTTGTTTCGACTGGGTACGTGTCTATCAGTCCGACGCGCAAACGGGCATTTTCGCCCAGCCCTCGTTCGCTGGGGTAGACTTCTATGTGCGTCCCGGCAAAGTTCTCCTCGTTTCCGACCGTGCTCAGTTTGTGAACGTCACCGACCTCAGCGGCCGCCCCATGTTTTCGGGAACCGTCCAGGGCAATGTCAGCGTGTTGCTGCCGCGTGGCGCCTACCTCCTCGGCGGACGCAAGGTGGTAGTGCCGTAAGGGTAATGAATTATTATATAATGGATCATTGATAATGAATAATGAAAAGGAGCTGCGGTGCCCCACTGCAGAAGCCCGGTTCATTATTCAGTATTCGTAAATTATTCTTCCTCCATGCTTCTCCTCTATTTCCACGGCTTTGCCTCTTCGGGTGCTTCGGGCACGGTGCAAATGTTGCGCAAACTCTTGCCCTCGGGCGAGGTCGTAGCTCCCGACATACCCGTAGACCCAGCCGAAGCGTTACCCTTTCTGATGCAACTGGCCGAGGACGTGCAGCCCGATGTGATTGTCGGCACCAGCATGGGCGGCATGTATGCACACCAGATGCATGGTTTCCTGCGCGTCTGTGTCAATCCTGCCTTCAACATGTCGTCGATGAGCAAGGTGCTCCGCACGGGCACGCACCAGTGGCTGAACGGCCGCAAGGACAGTGAGAAAACGTTCCGCGTAACGGCCGATACCCTCCGCCACTTCCGCGAAATGGAACGCCATCAGTTCGACGGTATCACCGACGAAGACCGTGAACGCTGCTACGGTCTCTTTGGCATCCACGACGAATTTGTCAATCCGGCCAATGCCATCCGCACCTTCTTGCAGCACTATCGCCATGCGGAACGTTTCGACGGCGGACACCAACTCAACGACAAAGTCATCCACAAAGTGCTCCTCCCCCTGCTTGGACAGTTGCTCGGCGAGCGTTTCGAGGCGGCGCGCAAGCCTCCCTTGCCCGACTATATGCAGTGGCAATAGAAGGAGCGGGGTTTATTTGCTGAAGATTGAAAATGTGGGAAACGCAGGCGGTGCAAATCGTCCCGTTTCCCACTTTTCTCTTACCCCGCACTCGGGGATTTGCAGAACTTTCCCTACTTTTGCAGCATCTTTCAACCCATAATCCACACACGCTTGGAAAAATTCCCCTCCGACCCGCTGATGCTCTACAGTGTGGTCAATACGAAACTCCGTGACACCTACGCTTCGCTCGACGCGCTCTGCGACGATATGCAGGTCGAACGCGCCTGGCTGGAAGAACGGCTCGCACAAGCGGGCTTTACGTACAATGAAGCACTCAACAAATTCTGGTAACAACGCCCTGCGCTTGTTGCGCGACTTCCCGCTTACCGTCTGCTGCGTGGCGCTCACGTGGTATCTCTGCCTTTTCAAGCCGCCGCATACTCCGCTCGACGGTATCGGGGGCATGGACAAGGCAGTCCACTTCGTGATGTACCTGGGCACCTGCAGTGTGCTCTGGTTCGAATACTACCGCCAGTGCCGAAGGGCACGACTGTACGCACGGCTCCTCTTCGGTGGTCTCGCCCCTGTTGCCATGAGCGGCGCGATTGAGCTTTGCCAAGCCTATCTCACCACGAACCGCAGCGGCGAATGGGCCGACTTTCTGGCCAATACGCTTGGCGTGGCCGTGGCTTTTGGTGCTTCCCTGTGGTGGGAGAAGCATCGCCGTGCCGCATAGCGTTTAATCCTTTTCCCCTCCCCTCCATGAGCCTTTATATCCGTCTCTCCGATACAGACCTCTGCTTCGCCCGCTACGAAGCCAGTGCGCCCTCGGACTTCCAATATACATCCTTTCACCTCGCCCCGCAGGCTTCCCTCACGCTGAATCTCCGCAGCGCCATGCAGCAGGTGGCGCTCCTGCACGAGGGTTTCGACCGCGTCGAGGTGTTGGCGGCCGTGCCTGTCACGCCTGTTCCCCTGGCCGATTTCCAGGAGGAAGACGCCGCAGCCTTCTACCGCTTCTGCTTCGAACCCGAAGGCAATCCGCGCGTCTTCTACGACACCGTGCCCTCGGTGAATGCCGTGTTCCTCTTTGCCCTGCCCGAGAGCGTATGCCATGCCCTCGAGGAAACGTTCGGGGAAGGCAATGTGCGCTACACGGCATCGCTCACGCCCGTCGTGCAGACTTTTGCCACGAAAGGACTGGGCGTGGCCGATCCGCGCCGCATCTTTGTCTATGTCCACGACGACCGTGCGGAAATCGCCGTGCTCGAGGCAGGGCGCCTGCTCATCCAGAATTCCTTCACCGTGCAGTCCCTTACCGACGTGTCGTACTACACGTTCAACATGGCCCGTCACCTCGCCATCGACGTGTCGGCCACGCCCGTGTTCGTGGCTGGGCCTTCGCTCCTGCGCGAGCCTGTCGTCTCGGAGTTCAGGCAGTATGCGGCGAAGGTATTCCCCATCCTTCCCGCGGCGGATTTCAACCGCCATGTCGTGGCCACCACCGATGGCGTGCCCTACGATTTGGTGTGCGCCCTGTTGCGCCGCCGCGTGTAAACCAGCTGCCTTCCTTTCCACTTTTTCAAATTTTCCACTTTCAACTTCTCCACTTTCAACTTCTCTTCATCCATGCGCATCATTACGGGACAATACAAGGGACGCCACTTCGAAGTGCCGCGCTCGTTCAAGGCGCGTCCCACCACGGATTTCGCCAAGGAAAACCTGTTCAACGTGCTCCGCGCCTACGTCGATTTTGAAGAAACGGCTGCGCTCGACCTCTTCGGCGGAACGGGCAGCATCTCGTTAGAATTGCTTTCGCGCGGTTGTTCCCGCGTGGTCACCGTGGAGAAGGACCGCCGCCACTTTGCCTTCATCGAGCAGTGCCGCCGCACGCTGGGCGACGCTGCCTGGCATCCCCTCTGCGGCGATGCCTTGAAGTTCATCGAGCGTTGTGCCGAACCTTTCGACCTCGTCTTTGCCGATCCTCCCTACGCGCTGCCCGAACTCCCCGAGCTCCCCGAACGTGTGCTGGCCTCGCGGCTGCTGGCGCCCGGGGCGATTTTCGTGTTGGAACACGGCAAGACGCAAGACTTCTCGGCCCACCCGGCCTTTGTCGAACACCGCGCCTACGGCAGTGTGAACTTCAGTTTCTTCCGCAAACTTCCTGTGCTTCCTTAATCCCCTCATTCCCCCCTTCATTCTCACCATGGGTTTCCTCTCCTCTCTTTTCGGCAATTCCAAGCCGAACGAACAAAGCCAGTTTGACATTCTCCAGACGGATGGCCTGCGCGCCATGCAGATGGGCGAATTTCCTTACGCCGAGAAATGTTTCCTCGCCGCACTCGATTTGCGCTCCGACCTGAAGACCATGGGTTTTCTCGCCGAAGTGTACCTGCGCATGCAGCAGTACGACAAGGCCCTCCCGCAACTCGAAGCGCTCTGCCGCGCTGAAAATCCCTCGCCCGACGTGCGCATCCTCTTGGCACAGACGCAGGGTGAACTTAGCCTCTGGGCCGACGAGCGGGCAACCTGTCAGGCGCTGCTGGCCGACCTGCCCGGCGACGTGCGGGTGTTGTATCTCGCTGCCGAAGCCGACCATGGGCTCGATGCGCCCTTCGAGGCCATCGCCCACCTGACGCAGGCCCTCGCCCAGCGCCCGGACTATCCCGCTGCGCTCCGTCTGCGGGCGGAAATCCTCGCTGAAATGCAGCAGTGGACCGAGGCTTTGGCAGATGCCGAAGCGCTCGTGAAGGTTTCTCCCGACAGTGAAGTGAGCCTGCAGCTCCGTGCCCGCTGCTTGGCCGCCCTGGACCGTACCGATGAGGCCATTGCCGACTGGGAACAGGTGCGTGCCCTCAATCCATTCTCGCAGGAGGCAGTGCTGTCACTCGGAGCCCTCTATGCCGCGACATCGCGGTGGGACAAGGCCCTCGCACTCTACGACGAGGCCATTGAGAACCAGCCCGACTTCGCCGGGGCCTATAAAGCCCGTGGGGCGGTGAGGCTCCACCTCAAGGATGAACGCGGCGCGGCGGATGACCTGAAGCGCACGCTCGAACTCGCGCCCGAAACTGCTGCGGAGCTCAGCGGTAAGTATGTGAACGTGGAGAACGAGATGAACGCGAAATACCGTAGCATGAACCCCTACGGCTTCTGATTTCGTCCACTCTCCCGCCTTCCCCCTGCCTTTTCAACCTTGTTTATTCTTCCTTATCCCAAATTCCCCGCTGATGTTTGACGAGAAAAAAGAGTTTGCCGAGGCGCTGGCAGCCTTTATCAACCTTTCTTTGGCCCACCAGCCCCAAACCGCGGAATATTGTGCCGATGCCGTGGAAATCGTGGATGCGCGCAACCACGTGTTCCGCCTCGTCCCGAATGCGGGGACTGACGAAGAACTCAACCGCTTTTCCCTCCAGGGCCTGTGCCGGCTGGATGAATCTTCGCTCGAGCTCAAGCCCGATGCGGGGAGATTGATGGCTGTGGCCAAGGATTTCTTCTATTAAGGCTTGTTCTTCTTCTTTCAAAATCGCTACTGAAACATGGAACCTCAAACAGACCGTGAGGGGGCTTTCCACCACAGCCTCCCTATCCAAATCCGCTTTAACGACGTGGACAGCTATGGACACGTGAACAACAATGCTTACTTCGCCTACTACGACCTCGGCAAAGAGGACTACTTGCGCTCCGTTCTGCGCGTAGATTTCAGGGCAGCCGAGGTGGCCCCCGTCATTGCCCACATCCAGGCGGATTTCCTGTTGCCGGTCTTCTATGGCGACAGCATCGTGATAGAAACGCGCGTCTCGCACATCGGGAACAAGAGTTTCACGCTCGAGCAGCGTGCCATCCGACAGGAAACGAACGAAGAAGTGTGCCGCTGCTCAACGGTGATGGTGTGCTTCAACATGAAAACGCAGCAGTCGGCAGATATGCCCGCACATTACCGCGGTGCCATAGAGGCATTTGAAGGCTATAAAGTTGCTGAGCAACGAGGGTTATAAGGAAAGGGTTGTCTGGTTGCTGGCTATGGGCAGTCGTTCAAGTAGCAACTGAATAACCTCGTTACCAGCGCGACGCGCAACACCTCATCACCTCATCAATAGATTATGCGTATGCAACAGATTTGTTTTACCCAAAATCTCGGCGCAGACGTGGATGCCCTCATCGACGCGCTGCAGCCCGACCGACTTTTCGTACTTACAGACCATACCACCCGCGAACGCTGCCTCCCCCGACTCGTGTCGCAAAGCAGGCACGCGGCAGCGGCGGTGAACATCTCCATCGGAGCCACAGACACGCACAAGACGCTTGAGAGCCTGTCGCACGTGTGGACCTGCCTCTGCGAAGGGAAGGCCACGCGCCATTCGCTCCTGCTGAACTTGGGCGGGGGCATGGTGACGGACCTGGGAGGCTTTGCGGCAGCCACGTTCAAGCGCGGCATCGCCTTCGTGAACATCCCCACCACGTTGCTCGCCATGGTAGACGCGGCCGTAGGCGGAAAGACGGGCATCAATTTCCACGGCCTGAAAAACGAAATAGGCTGTTTCCGTGAGGCCGAGGCGGTGGTGGTGGACACAGAGATGCTCCGTTCCCTCGACATGCCGAATCTCCGCTCGGGCTATGCAGAGATGCTGAAGCACGCACTGCTCGAGGGCGGGGAGATGTGGGCAGACCATTTGCGGTTCGACCTCGCCCGCCCCGACCTTTCCCGCCTGCAGCAACTGGTGGCGCAGAGCATCCACACGAAACAGCGCATCGTGGCCGCAGATCCGCACGAAAAGGGACTGCGCAAGGCGCTGAACCTGGGTCACACCGCCGGCCATGCCTTTGAAAGCCTGGCCATGGAGCAGCAGCGCCCCGTGCTCCACGGCTATGCAGTGGCGTGGGGCCTGGTGTGCGAACTCTACCTGAGTGCCCTGCACGCGGGCTTCCCCACGCAGGAGATGCACCAGACGGTGCGCTTCGTGCGGGAACATTTCGGCCTGCCTGCCATCTCGTGCCGCGACTACGAACGGCTCTATGCGCTGATGCAGCACGACAAGAAGAATGTGGGCGAAAACATCAATTTCACCCTGCTCGCCCATCTCGGGGAAGTAAGGCTCGACCAACATGTCTCCCGGCAGGAGGTATTTGACAGCTTCGACTTTCTCAGGGAAGGCGGGGCTTGAGAAAGGGATTAGGACTTGGTTATGAGGAGATAGCGTGACTTCTTGTGCGGCGGCCTTTTGCCCGTGGCTTTATCTCCTACGACACTCCACTCAAACATTCATACGCCACATGAAACGAATACTCGAACACTTGCTCTCGCTCCTCACGGTGTTCCTGCTGCTCTGCAGCGTAGCCGTGTGGTCGGGCAAACTCTTGGGCCACCCGCTGAAGCCTGTCCACACGGACACTTCGGCCCCAGCCTTTGCCGCTCCCGACGAAGCGCAACTGAAGTCGCTCGGGCTGGACGCCAAGGGCATCGGACTTACGCCCGGCGACTCGGCCTGGGTGTGGACCGTCGTGGATGGGGCAGGGGAGCGGCTCGGCCACGTCGTAAGCAGTGCGCCCTTCACGGCCGACATTGAAGGTTTTGCGGGGACTACTCCTTTATATATATATTTGGACGCGGAGGGACGCGTGGTGCGCTCGGCAGCGGCAGAGAATGCCGAAACGCCGGATTTCTTCGCTTCGGCCTGGGAGGGCACGGCCCCGAAATGGAACGGACTGTCCGCTGAAGAGGGAGCGGCGCTGAAGGTAGACGCCGTGAGCGGCGCCACCTACTCGAGCCAGGCCATTGTGCGCAACATGCAGCGGACACTGGCAGCATACGCCGCCTCGCGTAGCAATGATGTACGCCAGCCCGCCATCGGCTGGGGGCGCACGGCAGCGGTGGCGGCCGTGTTGCTCCTCGGCATCGTGGCGGCCTGGAAACTGCGCGGACGCCGCTGGGTGCGCCTCGGTGTGTTGGCGCTCAACGTGGCGGTATTGGGTTTCTGGTGCGGACAGTTCCTTTCTCTTTCACTTTTGCGCGGATGGGTCTCGGGCGGTCTCGATCCCGTGGTCTATCTGCCCACGCTGCTCATGCTGCTCGTGGCCCTCGTGCTGCCTTTCTTCGGCCGCAAGCGCCACTACTGCACTTGGGTCTGCCCCTACGGCAGTGCCCAGGAACTGGTGGGCCGGCTGCCATTCCCCAAAATCCCCTGTTCGGCCAAGGTGTACCGCCTCATGCGTCGGGTGCGCATGGCCGTGCTCTGCGCGCTCTTGTTCTTGCTCTGGAGTGACCTCGGCCTCTTCCTCCTGGACTACGAACCCTTCAGCGCCTTCCTCGTGCAGACAGCACCCACGGCAGTGACCGTACTGGCCGGTGCGTTTCTCGTGGCCAGTCTGTTTGTACCCCAACTTTGGTGCAAGAGCTGTTGTCCTGTGGGAGCCCTTCTCGACCTTTCGGAAGAAGAGACAAATGGAGAGAAAGAAAACCGTAAGACAGTGAACAAACCTCACAATACCGCAAAATGAACAAATACAAAATCGTATCGCTTCTGCTGGGCTTTGCGCTCTTGGCAACGCTGGTCCGTCTGGTCTACGTGAGCCAGGAAGAAACGGCAGTCCAGGCCGTGGCAAGCAAACAGGCCACAGTGTTTGAAAACATCCTGAACCGCAAGAGCGTGCGCTCCTACACCGACCGAGCCGTGAGCCGAGAACAAATCGACACCCTGCTCCGCGCAGCCATGGCGGCCCCCACGGGCCGCGACATGCGCCCCTGGAAATTCGTGGTGGTTGACGACAAGGAAACGCTGGCCGCCCTGGCCGAACAGCTTCCGCACCACAAGATGCTTCCCGAAGCGGCCGTGGCCATAGTCGTCTGTGGCGACCTCAGCGTCGTGGACGACAAGGGCGAGGCTTCGCGCAACTGGACCTTCGACTGTTCGGCTGCCACGGAGAACTTGCTGCTCATGGCCGAGGCCATGGGGCTGGGTGCCGTGTGGACAGGCATTCATCCCTACGACGAACGCGTGACGGCCGTGCGCTCAGCGCTCGAACTGCCCGAGGAAATCATACCGCTGAACCTCATCCCCATCGGCTACCCGAAGGGCGACCCGCAGCCTAAGGACAAATACAACGCAGCCAATGTCCACTTCAACGGGTGGTAACAAACTGCAACCTACTCTCCTTTCTCCATTGTCATGAAAAACAGTCCTCTTCTCGGTATCGTGGCCGCCGTGGTGGCGGCAGTCTGCTACGGTTTCATACCCTTCTTCACGCTGCCCCTGAAGGTGGAAGGGAATGCCGATTTCCTTTCCGATCCTTCGATACTCTTCTACCGCTTCGGCTTCGCCTCCCTCGTCGTGGCGGGCGTGATGCTGCTGCGGCGAGTCAGTTTCAAGATCACGCGAGGCGAACTGGTCACGCTGACATACCTCGCCTTCATTTCCGACGGTTCGGCACTCTTCCTCATCGACGGCTACAACTACATGTCGAGCGGCGTAGCCACGACGCTCCACTTCATGTACCCCGTGGTGACAGCGCTCATCATGATGACCTTCTACAACGAGGCGCGCCGTGCGAGCACCATTTTTGCCATTCTCATGTCGGTAGTGGGCGTGGGCATCCTCTCGTGGGACCCTTCGGGGCAAACGAGCCTTCACGGCGTGGTCATCGTGCTCATTTCAGCCGTGTGCTACGCCCTCTACCTCATCCGCGTGAACCGTTCGCGAGCCGCACACATGAACGGGTTGAAGCTCGTGTTCTACATCCTCTTCATGGGCGCACTCATCTTTTTGGCCGAAGCACTCCGCCAGCGTGACTTCCAGCCCATATCTTCCGCACTGCAGTGGCAGAACCTCGCCGCCTTGGCACTGATTTGTACGGTGGTGACCAATGTAGCCCTCGTTCTCTCGGTGAAACGCATCGGCAGCACAATGACCGCTGTCATCGGCGCCCTCGAACCGCTCACGGCCGTGGTCATCGGCTGCTTCCTGTTCGGCGAGCCGCTCACGTGGCAAGTGGCCGTAGGCATCCTGCTCATCATCCCCGCAGTGGTCATCATCATCTTCACGCGCCGTCGTTGAGGCTTTCCGTGGCATCCGCGTCCGTATTTCGTGCAGGCTTGACAACTGCACTCGGCAAATCGCAGCGCTATGCGTGAAAATTGCGGCCCGCAGGGCATATTGTCGGTGAAAACTTTGTTTCGTTTGCACACAAAGCCTAATTTTGCGCACTGTTAAGACGAAACAAACAAATAAAGCATACACAGCATGACTCACAACTTACTGAAAGGCAAGCGCGGCATCATCTTCGGCGCGCTCAACGAAGACTCCATCGCTTGGAAAGTAGCCCTCAAGGCCGCCGAGGAAGGCGCACAGATTACCCTGAGCAACACGGCCATGGCCTTGCGCATGGGTTCACTCGACAAGCTCGCCGAGCAAATTGGGGCTACGGTCATCGCAGCCGACGCCACGAGCGTAGAGGACCTTCAGCACGTGTTTGAAGAGTCGATGAACGTGTTGGGCGGCAAAATCGACTTCGTGCTCCACTCCATTGGCATGAGTCCCAACGTGCGCAAGCACCGTACCTACGACGACCTCGACTACGGCTATCTCCAGAAGACGCTCGACATCTCTGCCATCTCCTTCCACAAGATGCTTCAGGTGGCCAAGAAGCTCGACGCCATTGCCGAATACGGTTCGGTCGTAGCCCTCACCTACGTAGCTTCGCAGCGCACCTTCTTCGGCTACAACGACATGGCCGACGCCAAGAGCATGCTCGAAAGCATCGCCCGCTCCTTCGGTTACATCTATGGCCGCGAAAAGCACGTGCGCATCAACACCATCTCCCAGAGCCCCACGGCCACCACGGCAGGCAAGGGCATCAAGGACATCGACAACATGATGGACTTCTCCGACAAGATGTCGCCCCTTGGCAACGCCAACGCCGAAGAGTGTGCCAACTATTGCGTGATGATGTTCTCCGACTTCACCCGCAAGGTGACCATGCAGAACCTCTTCCACGACG
>CAMGGA010000009.1 GCA_946055515.1 uncultured Bacteroidales bacterium | reverse complement strand
CCACACGGCCACGCATCTGATGCAGGTCGGAGAGACCGAAGCAGTGGGCAGCATCGATGATGATGGTGTTGGCATTCGGGATGTCGATACCGTTCTCCACGATGGTGGTGGAGATGAGCACGTCGTAGTCGAAGTTCACGAAACCAGTGACAATATCCTCCAGCTCCGTGGGCGACATCTGGCCATGTCCCGTAGCCACACGGACATCGGGCACATACTTTTTGACCAAGGCAGCCAGGTTGGGCAAAGAGGCCACGCGGTTGGTGACGATATAGACCTGCCCGCCGCGGCTCATTTCGAAATTCACGGCATCGGCAATCACCTCGTGGCTGAACGTGTGGATTTCCGTTTGGATGGGCCGGCGGTTGGGCGGCGGTGTCTGGATGACGCTGAAGTCGCGCGCTCCCATCAGGGAGAATTGGAGCGTGCGGGGAATGGGCGTGGCCGAGAGCGTGAGTGTATCCACGTTCACCTTGATCTGGCGCAACCGTTCCTTCACCGCCACGCCGAATTTCTGTTCCTCGTCGATGATGAGCAAGCCGAGGTCGTGCCAACGCACCGTCTTGCCGATCAACTTGTGCGTACCGACGAGGATGTTTATCTTTCCCTCTGCCAAGTCCTTCAGCACGCCTCTTGTCTGCGTGGCCGTGCGGGCACGGCTCAGGTAGTCCACACGCACGGGGAAGTCCTTCAGTCGGCTCGCAAAGGTGCGGTAGTGCTGGAGGGCAAGCACCGTGGTGGGAACGAGCACAGCCACCTGCTTGTTGTCGGCCGCAGCCTTCATGGCAGCACGCACCGCAATTTCTGTTTTTCCAAATCCCACATCGCCGCAGACCAGACGGTCCATCGGCTTCGTGCTCTCCATGTCGGCCTTCACCTCCTGCGTCACGCGCAATTGGTCGGGCGTGTCTTCGTAGGCAAATCCGGCCTCGAGTTCATGCTGCATGAAAGAGTCGGGGCTGTAGGCAAAACCCTTCTCCTGTTTGCGGCGCGAGTAGAGCTGGATGAGATCGCGGGCAATGTCCTTGATTTTCTTCTTCGTGCGCTCCTTGAGCCTTTCCCAAGCACCCGTGCCCAAATGGCTCACGCGGGGCGGCTCGCCTTCCTTGCCCTTGTATTTCGACACTTTGTGGAGGGCGTGGATGGAAACATAGACCGCGTCGTCGTTCTTGTAGACGAGTTTGATCATTTCCTGCAACTCCCCATCTGCGGCCGGCATGCGCACCAAGCCCGCGAAACGGCCCACGCCATGGTCGATGTGGACCACGTAGTCACCGGGCTCGAACTGGCGGAGTTCCTTCAGGCTGAGCGCCATCTTCGCGTCGCGGGCGTGGTCGCTCTTGAGGTTGTACTTGTGGAAACGGTCGAATATCTGGTGGTCGGTGAAGAAGCAGAGCTGCAGGTCCTGATCCGTAAAGCCCTCGTGCAGGGTATGGGAAACGGCTTGGAAGGTTGTACCCCGGCCCGTTTCCTCGAAAATGCTTTGGAGGCGTTCAATCTGTTTGGGGCTATCGGCCAATATATACAAAGAAAAGCCCTCCGCCTTCTGCTGTGCCAAGGCCGACTCGAGGAGGTCGAAGTTTTTGTGATAGAGCGGTTGCGGCACCGTGTGGAACCGCACCACGGTCTCCTGCTTTTCCTTTGCCCGGTGGGCAGGGCCAAAATGGATGCGCTGCAAACCACTGATGCCGCGCAGGAAAGTCTCGGCCGTGATGAGTTGGAGTTCGCGGTTGAGGCGCTGTCGGAGTTCGGCAGCCTCCATTTCGTTCTTCACTTCCCCTGCAAGCTCTGCCTGCTTTGCAAATCCATCTTCATAGATACGTCCCACAGCCTCAGCCACATAGTCGAGGCGCGGCGAAGCGACGATGGTATCTTCGGGTAAATAGTCGGTAAAGGGTGCCAGTCCGCCTGCCTGCGCTGTCACCTCCGTATCGGGCACGATGCTTATTTCCTGCTTACGTTCACGGGAGAGTTGGGTTTGCACTTCAAAGAGACGGATGGAGTCGAGTTCGTCGCCGAAGAAATCAGCGCGCAAGGGGTACTCCGAAGCGTACGAAAAGACATCGAGGATGGAGCCGCGCACGGCAAATTCGCCGGGTTCGTAGACATAGTCTTTCCGTCGGAATCCCAGTTCAAGCAGTCGCTGCTGCAACTCCCCGAGGTCGTAGTTCTCACCGACCTTCAGCGTCACCGTACTCCCTGCAAAAGCCTTCGGCGACGCCACTCTGCTGACAATGGCTGTCGGACAACTTACAATCATCAGCGAAGGTCCCCCTTCGCCCTTCTGTTTGCGTTCCGACAACTGGCCCAGCACCTCTGTGCGCAGGATTTCGCTGGCCGCATCGCGTTGGGCATACTTCACAGCACGACGGTAGGCCGAAGGATAGAAGAGCACACGGTCAGCCCCCATGAGTTGAGCCAGATCGTGGTAGAAATAGCCCGCTGCCTCCTCGTCCTCCAACAAGAACAAGAAGGGACGGCCGTGCCGCGCGTCAAGACGCGAGGCACAGGCGGCAAAAGCCATGGCTGCGGCCGAAGCGTGAAGGCCATCGATACAGACATTTTTGGCTGAGGATTGGGGGGCACACAACTTGGCGAGTGCAACCACCCCAGGATGGCGGGCATAAAGGCCCACGATTTCAGAGAGTTCCACGGAGCAGGAAGGGATGCGTTTGAAGCGCTTCGTCGGCACATTCGTAGCCTTCGTTGTACAGCGCTGTGAGTTTATCAATATTACTTTCCAGGCGCCCCACTTCGATCGGACGCTTGGGGCGGATGGCCAGCAGGCGGCCTTCGTCCTCGAGCTGTTCGGTGAGTTCGAGCTGGCGGTTGTAGACCGCGTGGCGCTTGCTCAGCACGAGCCGCAGGCGGGGGAAGCGGCGGTAGATGTAGGGCGGGTTCTTGATGTCGCGGCCCGTGTCGCGGTAGCCTCGGTTGCGGGTGAGCACGGCCACATTGAAGGCGTAGCCCTGCGCCATGGCGCGCTCCACAGGGATGGAGTCCACGATGCCGCCGTCGAGCATGGGCTTGTGGTCCACCCAGACCACGGGGCAGACATAGGGCAGCGACGACGAGGCCTTGGCAATCTGTATGAGCCGGCTTTCGCTCTGCGTGTCGGTGAGGTACTCGGCCTTGCCGGTGAGGCAGTTGGTGGTAACCATCTCGAAGACCATCGGGTTGGCAAAGCAGGTCTGGTAGTCGAAAGGTAGGATTTCCTGCGGTATTTTGTTGTACATGAAGTCGCGGTCGAGGATGCTGTGTTGCGTCCAGAGGTACTTCATGCCGATGTATCGGTACTTTTCGAGCAGGTCGATGTTCGACTTCTTGGCGCGTCCGCGCTGCCGGCTCATGTACGACAGACCGTTGCAGGCCCCGGCCGAAACGCTCACGCAGTAGGGGAAACGCACGCCGCGGTCGAGGAAGCAGTCGAGCACGCCTGCCGTAAACACACCGCGCATGCCGCCCCCTTCCAACACGAGGCCCACAGGCCCTTGGGGCACAAACGGGCGGGGCTGCGGCCCGTTCGGGGCTAAGCCGCCCGGGGGAGCGGAATGGAGCTGCTGGTTCATATTTGTCAGGTAGATAGGTGGTTATAGATAGGGGTTATGGCATTCTGTCATCGGGGCGAACGGGAAGAAACGGGAAAGGGCAAACCATGCACCGCCCTGTGCTTTTCCCTCTGCCCCAGCCCCTTGGCGCTTCGCAATCTGTGGCGTTTCAAACAAAAAAAGCACGCAAATTATACACGCGGGGCTAAAATGCCATGCAAAAGTAGGACTTTTTGGAAATTATATGTACTTTTGCTGCAATCTTTTCCAGAGCTTTGCTCCTATCCAATCTCTTCAAGATACAACCAAAATGCTATTCTCCAAACAAACATACACTGCTCGCCGCGCCAAATTGCGCGAGCTGGTCGGTTCGGGCCTGGTGCTCCTTTTCGGCAACAACGACAGCCCCAACAACTACCCGGCCAATGCCTACAAATTCCGTCAGGACAGTTCTTTCCTCTATTTCTTCGGCCAAAAGCGCGACGGCCTCGTCGGCGTTCTGGACGCTGACAGCGACCGCGACCTCCTTTTGGGCGATGAGATTGACATCGACGACATCGTCTGGTACGGTTCGGTCCACTCCGTGAAGGCGATGGCCGAGGAGTGCGGTGCCTGTGAAGCCCGCCCCATGGCTGCACTCGCCACCCTCGTCGAGGAGGCGCAGAAGGCCGGCCGCCCCATCCACTTCCTGCCGCCCTACCGCCACGACACGCAAATCCAGATTATGGACCTGCTCGGCATCCACCCCTCGAAGCAACGCGAGGCTGCCTCGCTCCCGCTCATCCAGGCCGTGGTGAAGCTCCGCTCCATCAAGACGGAGGAGGAAATCGCCGAACTCGAACGCGCTGCGGCCATCGGCTACCGCATGCACACGACGGCCATGCGCTTGGCCCGTCCCGGCGTTACGGAACAGTACATCGGCGGCGTGCTCGAAGGCATCGCCTCGAGCTACGGTGCACAGGTTTCGTTCCCCAGCATCGTCTCGATGCACGGCGAAATCCTGCACGGCTACCCCTCGCCGCGTCCCCTCGAAGCGGGCCGCCTCCTGCTCGTGGATGCCGGTGCGGAAACCAACGAGCACTATTGCTCCGACCACACGCGTACCACGCCCATCAACGGCATCTACTCGATGCGACAGAAGGAGATTTACAACATCGTCGTGGAGTGTCACGACCTTGCGCTGAAATACGCCCGCCCCGGCGTACGCTGGTGGGACGTACACATGGCCGTGTGCCGACTGATGACGGACCGCCTGAAAGAGCTCGGTCTCATGAAGGGCGACACGGAAGATGCACTCCACGCAGGAGCCCACGCGCTCTTCCTGCCCCACGGCCTCGGCCACGCCATGGGTATGGACGTCCACGACATGGAAGGTCTTGGTCAGATTCACGTGGGCTACGACGACGAGACGCGACCCTCCACCCAGTTCGGCACCGCCTCGCTGCGCTTTGCCCGCCGCCTCGAAGCAGGCCACGTTGTCACCGACGAGCCGGGCATTTACTTCATCCCTGACCTCATCGACCTGTGGCGTCGCGAAGGCATCTGCGCCGACTTCCTCAACTTCGACCGCATCGAGACCTACAAGGACTTTGGTGGCATCCGCATCGAGGACGACGTGCTCATCACGCCCGACGGCTGCCGCTTCCTCGGCGACGAACGCATCCCCTACCACGTGGACGAAGTGGAACGTTTCCTGCAAGAAAATGCCGAAGCATCGCCCTGCATCTATTAGGCAGCGCCTCACGCCAAGTCAAAGAAACAAACAGTATTTCCAATAAAAATCTTATTCCTAAACCTCAAACGACATGAAGAAAATGCTCCTCATGGCACTTGCCGCATTGGTACTCGTGCCTGGAACAATGACTGCCCGCAAGAAGCAGGAAGTCAAGAAAGACACCACCATCTTCACCGTGGTGAAAGAAAACCCCATTACCTCCATCAAGGACCAGAACCAGAGCGGTACCTGCTGGGCCTACTCTTCACTGGGCTTCTTTGAAGCAGAATTGCTCCGCATGGGCAAGGGCACGCACGACCTCTGCGAAGCCTTCCTCGTGTACAACACCTACATGGACCGCGCCGACAAGGCTGTCCGCACCCACGGCGACGTGAGCTTCTCGCAGGGCGGTTCCTTCTACGATGCCGTTTACTGCCTGAAGCACTACGGTATCGTGCCCGAAACGGCCATGCCCGCTCCCGGTACGCTCTACGGCGACTCTCTCTTCAACTTCAACCAGCTCGACGCTGTGGCTTCGGCCTACGTGAAGGCACTCGCCACGGGTAACCACCGCAAGCTCTCCCTCACTTGGAAGAACGACCTCTCGAACATCTACAAGAACTACTTCGGCGAACTCCCCAAGGAGGTGAAGGCTGCCGACGGCAAGACCTACACGCCGCAGACCTACGTGACGGACTATCTCGGCCTGAACCCCGACGACTATGTTTCTCTCACGTCCTACACGCACCATCCTTTCTACTCCAAGTTCATCCTCGAAATCCAGGACAACTGGCGCTGGGCTGAGAGCTACAACCTCCCGCTCAACGAGTTTATGGAAGTGATGGACGCTGCCGTACGCAACGGCTACAGCTTTGCTTGGGGTGCCGACGTAACGGAGGACTACTTTGGCCGCCGCAACGGCAAGGGCTACGCCTACGTTCCCAAGAACCTCAAGGTACGCGACCTCCAGGGCAGCGATGCAGCCCGCTGGGGCGGCACCATGGAAACGGGTGCTCAGGTTACTTCCGACGAGGAACTCACCATCACGCAGGAACTTCGCCAACAGGGCTACGACAACTGGGAAACGACCGACGACCACGGCATGGTTGTCTATGGCTTGGCCAAGGACCAGAAAGGCACTGAATACTTCATGGTGAAGAACTCTTGGGGCGACTACGGCCAGTACCACGGCATGTTCTACGCTTCCAAGGCTTACGTGGCTTACAAGACCATGAACATCCTGATCCACAAGAGCGCTATCCCCGCTCACATCGCCGCTAAGCTCCACCTCTAATTGACCTTTCGACACACATCATTAAAAAGCTGCGTTGCGCCCTCGGGCACAACGCAGCTTTTTTCATGGGGCAAGGCGACAGTCGTTCAACGCAAGGGCTGATAGGGGTATGCCCTACTCCCCAATAACTGGCGTCCATAGCGCGCCCCGAAGGGTTCATAAGTTTTCCCCAATAATCGGCATCCAACGCGCGCCCCGAAGGGGCAACGAGCCTCCAGCCCAGGGCAAGCGAGTGTAGCGAGCGACACCCTGGGTTAGGCCGAGGGGGTATCGATGCGCCCCGAAGGGGCAAAAGCAATGACAGGAGGGTTTATTCGTTGGCACGAACATTATTTGTTTTGGAACATTATGTCGCCGCATTTAAACGCATCTGTCACTGCTTTTGCCCCTTCGGGGCGCATTGGACCGCATCTGGCCTAACCCAGGGTGTCGCTCGCTACGCTCGCTTGCCCTGGGCTGGAAGCTCATTGCCCCTTTGGGGCGCCGCGCGTTGAACGCCGGTTATTGGGGAGGACTTTTGAACCCTTCGGGGCGCGCTTGAACGCTGGTCTTGTTGCTATTGTTTGTCTATCAATTCAACAAGCTCCGCCTATTGGTCCTCGTTCTTCACATAGCCCTGGTATTTCTCGGGGAGGGCAGACATGATCACGCGGTACGATTCCTCCATCGTCTGGCGTATGTCTTCGGGACTGTGGGAAGTGGGATAGATGGGCTTGTGGATAACAAGGCGCAAGGGGTGGTGGTTCACGAAATTCACGCCGGCCATGCGCGTGAGCACGTCGAAGGAGCCATCGATGGTCATGGGGACCACGGGGAGCTGGAGTTCGTCGGCCAACTGGAAGGCGCCTTTGCGGAAGAGGCCCATGTGCCCCGTGAAACTGCGCGACCCCTCGGGAAATACCACCAGCGAAGTACCGCCTTGGAGGGTCCGGCGAGCGCCGTCGATGGTTTCCTGAATGGCCTTGGGTCCCGACTTGTCTACAAAGATATGGCGTGCCTTCACACAGGCGTAACCGACCATGGGCACCTTGCGCAAAGCCTTCTTCATCATCCACTTGAAGTTACGACCGAGGTAGCCATAGATGAGGAAGATGTCGAATGGGCCTTGGTGGTTGGCCACAAACACGTAGCTCTGCTTGCTGTCGATATGCTCGCGGCCCTCAACATGGACAGGCAGCAACAGAATGCGACATATCACCTTCGACCAAATCTTTCCCGGATAGTAGCCAAACACATGGGCATTGAAGAGTCCGCCCACGATGGTAAAGACGCACGTCAAGAAGGTGGCCACGAGGATGACGGGGAGAGCTATGAAAAGCTGGTAGGTGCGGTAGAGAAACTTCAGCATTTCTGGAAGACTTTGGTTGAAGTGAAGTTATCGGTTGAAGCAAACGGGCTGGCCACGGAACATCTCGTCCGTGATGTGGCCGCGGTTGTAGATGGGGAAGCCGTTGCAGAAGGTGCGTTCCACGCGCCAGTGGAAGGTGTGTCCCTCGAGCGGACTCCAGTTGCAGGCGCTCTGGATGCGGTTGGGCGTGAGGGTCCAGGGAACATGGGGGCGAACAAGCACCAAGTCGGCCTTGTAGCCTTCGCGAAGGTAGCCGCGATTCTCCACACTGAAGAGTTCTGCCGGATTGTGGCACATGAGCTGCACGAGTCGTTCCAGGGTGAGTACACCCTTGTCCACGAGTTCGAGCATCGACACCAGCGAGAACTGCACGATAGGCATACCCGATGCAGCGCGCGCACAGCCACCCGTTTTCTCCCGCAGCGCGTGGGGAGCATGGTCCGTGCCAATCGTGAAGATGCGGCCATCGCTGAGGGCGGCCCGCAGGGCTGCACGGTCGGCCTCCGTCTTGATGGAAGGGTTCACCTTGATGCGCGAACCGAGACGGGCGTAGTCGTCGGCCGTGAACCATAGATGGCCCACGCAGGCTTCTGCCGTTATCTGAGAGTCGCCCGGGGTGAAGAGGTCGAGTTCGCGTGCCGTGGAGAGGTGGGCCACATGGAGTCGCGCACCCGTTTCGCGGGCGAGCTTGACGGCGAGGGCCGTACTCTGGTAGCAGGCTTCCTCACTGCGCACTTCGGTGTGGTGGCACACTGCCGGGTCTGCCCCTTCGGTGGCCTGGAGACGGCGGAGGTTTTCGGCGATGATGGCCGAATCCTCGCAATGCGTCATGATGGGCAATCGGCTACACTCGAAGATGGCGCGCAGGGTGCGCTCGTTGTCCACAAGCATGTTGCCCGTGGACGAACCCATGAAAAGCTTCACGGCGGCCACCTTGCGGGAATTCAATTTGGCAAGTTCGTAGGCGTTGCCCGCGGTAGCCCCGAAGAGGAAGCCGAAATTGACAACGCTCTTTTCCGAAGCGATGCGCCACTTTTCCTCGAAGTCGCGCATCGTGGTGGTCTGCGGGATGCAGTTGGGCATATCGAACACGGTGGTCACGCCGCCTGCAGCCGCGGCCTTGCTCTCGCTGAAGAAGTCGCCCTTGTGGGTCAGTCCAGGGTCGCGGAAGTGGACATGGTCGTCGATGAGTCCGGGAAGGAGATAGCAACCCGACGCGTCGATCACTTCATCGACGGGCACCAGGGGGTCGCCACTGCCTTCTATGATTTCTTCAATGCGGTCGTCGTCAATGACAAGTGTGCCAAGAAAGCAACGCCCTTCATTGACCATCACGGCATTCTTGATTTGCGTACGAAAGTGCATAGTTTATTTTTTGAGTTTGAGTTTCTGAAGTTCCGAAACTTGAAGCTTATAAGGTTCGCGTCAAGCTTGCTTGCGGGGCTTGATTTTCCCCGTGAGGGCAGCCCAGCGCAGGCGCATCACGCCAAAGAGGGCTTCGCCGAAAATGCCACCGCTCATCTTGCTCGTGCCGAGCTGTCGGTTGACGAAGATGACGGAGACTTCCTTGATCTTGAAGCCGAGCTTGTAGGCGGTAAACTTCATTTCTATCTGGAAGGCATAGCCCTTGAAGCGGATGGCGTCGAGGTTGATGGTTTCGAGCACTTTGCGGCGATAGCACTTGAAGCCCGCAGTGGTGTCGTGGATGGGTACACCCGTAACGAAGCGCACGTATTTCGAAGCATAGTAGCTCATCAACACGCGCCCCATGGGCCAGTTCACGACATTCACACCCGTCACGTAGCGCGAACCGATGGCTACGTCATAGCCATCCTTGGCACAGGCTTCGTAGAGACGGGGCAGGTCGTTCGGGTCGTGGCTGAAGTCGGCATCCATCTCGAAAATATAGTCATAGCCGTGGTCAATGGCGCACTTGAAGCCAGCGATATAGGCCGTACCCAAGCCCAGCTTTCCTTGGCGTTCCACCAGGAAAAGACGGCCTGCGCAGTCGCCTTCCATCAGGCGCTTCACGATGGCGGCCGTACCGTCGGGCGAACCGTCGTCGATGATGAGCACATGGAAGGTGTGGGGTTGGAGGCTGAGCACAGCCCGCACGATGTTTTCTATATTCTCCTTTTCGTTGTAGGTAGGGATGATTACTACGCTGTCACTTCTTTCCATTATGGATAAACGATTGGTTTGGGGCAAAAGTACAAAATTTCAGTGGATGTGCTTTAACTTTGGGCGTTTATGCGTTGCGCCGTGCGAAAATCGCAAAGATTGTGGGCACTTTTCCCAAGGTGGGCGGTGGCATTTGCCGCCAGGCTCTCACGCTGTGGGTGTGGAGATACTGCGCTTCGGTGGTCAGGCCCGAAGCGATGCAGACCTGCGTGGAGGGATGGAGCGTGGAGAGCAGCGTGGCGAGGAGTTTGTCGTTTCGATAGGGTGTTTCGATGAAGAGTTGGGTCTGTCCTTCGGCTTGCGAGCGGGCTTCGAGTTGTTTGAGTCGTTTGGCCCGTTCGTCAGGGGCAATCGGGAGATAGCCATTGAAGGCAAAACTCTGGCCGTTGAAGCCCGAACCCATCACGGCCAACAGGATGGACGAGGGGCCAACCAAGGGCACCACGTCCAACCCTTCGCGCTGGCAGATGGCCACGACATCGGCCCCGGGGTCGGCCACGGCGGGACAACCGGCCTCGCTGATCACGCCCATCGACTCGCCACGGCGCAGGGGTTCGAGGTACTGGCTGAAGAGGGCGGCATCGGCGTGTTTGCCCATGGGATAGAAATGGAGGGAGTCAATGTCCACATCGCGACTGACTTGCTTGAGAAAGCGGCGGGCCGTGCGCACCTCTTCAACAATGAAGTGGCGCAGGCTGAGCACGATTTCGTGGTTCCTCGAGGGCAGCACGTGGTCGAGCGGCGTGTCGCCCAGGGTAACAGGGATGAGGTAGAGTGAAGCCATGGGGAGGGAGAAACGGATTATTTACTGTTCGGGCAATGCGCTGAAATGCTTGCGCTGTTTGAGATAATACTGTACGAGGAGACAGAAGCGGCGGCGTTCTTCCACTTCGCCTCCCGCCACTGCCTTGGCCATGTTTTCTCGGCGCGATGCCTCGAAATCGGGGCGGAGGCGATGGTATTCGCTTCGGGCGCGCAGCACGGCCTTGAAGTTGGGCACATCGCCTTTGAGCAAGAACTGAAGGGCGGCGACCCAGTCGAGCAGGCCACGCAGTCGCATCACGCTCCGCAACTCCTGCTCGGGGAGATTCTTGTAGAGCATGAGGAGATTGTTGCGGAAGTTCAGGAAGGTCTTGCGCGGATTGCCCGCTTCGAGGGTAGCCCCGCCCACATGGTAGGCCACGCTCTGCGGAATGCAAACGATTTGACGTCCGCGGGCACGCAAGCGCCAACACAGGTCGATTTCTTCCATGTGGGCAAAGAAGCGCGCGTCCAGTCCGCCCGAGGCTTCCCAGTCCGTTCGCCGCACCAACAGGGCTGCTCCCGTGGCCCAGAGCAGGGGGGCGACCGTGTCGTACTGTCCGCGGTCTTTTTCGAGGGTGGCAAACACACGGCCGCGGCAGAAGGGGTAGCCCAAGCGGTCGAGATAGCCCCCTGCCCCACCCGCATATTCGAAGGTATCCTTCTGGCGTTGCCAAAGGAGTTTGGGCTGACAGGCGGCCGCCTCGGGATGGCTTTCCATGTAGTCCCAAAGCGGTTCGAGCCAACCTTCAGTCACCTCCACGTCGGAATTGAGCAGGAGATAGTAGGGAGCATCTATTTGGCGCAGGGCCTCGTTGTAGCCCGCTGCAAAACCATAGTTCTTGGGGAGGGGCAGCCGGACCACTTCGGGAAATTCGGCCTCAAGCATGGCCAAGGAGTTGTCGGTCGAACCGTTGTCGGCCACCACCACCAAGCCCCGCGCTGCCGAATGGCGCACGACGGAGGGCAAGAAGCGGCGCATCATCTCGCAGCCATTCCAGTTGAGGATGACGACGGCTATTTTATCTGTTTTTATCATGACAGAAAGGCTATTCAGTAAGCGTTTGAGAAAGGGCTTCGCCATCGGCAGTGAGCGCTCCGAGCGTCACGGTCGAGAGGGTATTGTCGGCCACTTCAGCCCCGGGCGCTTGCGCCACACGGATGTAGTTGTCGGTAAAGCCCTGCATGGGTTCGCCCGCGCGGGCATGTTCCCAAAGGACAGGGCGCCGGGTACCCACGAAGCGCTGGTAGAAGTCTTTCCGCTTCCCCTCCGAGAGGGCGAGCAGGCGCTGGCTGCGTTGGTGCTTCTCTTCGGGTTTGACCACATGGGGGATTTGCAACGCACGCGTGCCGGGCCGTTCGCTGTAACTGAACACATGGAGTTGCGAAACATCCTGCGACTCAATAAAGCGATAACTTTCTTCAAAGAGTGCATCCGTTTCTCCACGCATTCCCACGATGACATCAACACCAATAAAGGCATCGGGCATGAGGCGTCGGATGGCCGAAATTCGCTGTGCAAAGAGGGCGCTATCGTAGCGGCGGCGCATCAGGCGCAACACTTCGTCGCTGCCGCTCTGCAGGGGGATGTGGAAATGGGGCATGAAGCGTTCGGACGACGCACAGAAAGCGATGATTTCCTCCGTCAGGAGGTTGGGTTCTATGCTGGAAATGCGGTAGCGTTCGATGCCCTCCACCTGATCGAGGGCACGGATGAGACTGAAGAAATCCTCGTCCGTGGAGCGTCCGAAATCGCCCGTATTGACGCCCGTGAGCACGATTTCCTTTCCGCCCTGCGCGGCCACGGCTTGGGCCTGGGCCACGATAGAGGCAATCGACCCATTGCGCGAGCGTCCGCGGGCCAGGGGGATGGTGCAGTACGTACAATAGTAGTTGCAACCATCCTGCACTTTCAGGAAGTAGCGTGTGCGGTTGCCACGCGAGCAAGAGGGCACGAAGGTGCGGATTTCAGCCGTGGGCACACTGATTGCCTCGTGGCAGGCTTCGCCTTCGGCCAGTTGTCCTTTCGCAGCGAGGCGTTCTTTCAGGTATTCCACCACACGTCCTTTTTGTTCCATACCGACCACGAGGTCCACGCCATCAAAATCGGCAATCTCATCGGCCTTCAACTGCGCATAGCACCCCATCACCACGATGAAGGCGCCGGGGTGCTGCCGGGTGAGTCGATGGATGGTTTGCCTACATTTTGCATCGGCCACGTCGGTCACCGAACAGGTATTGACGATGCAGACGTCAGCCTGTTCGCCCTTCGCGGCTTCGTGTGCGCCCTCCACCAGCAGTTGGTCGCGCAAGGTAGAAGTTTCCGCGAAATTGAGTTTGCAGCCCAGCGTACAGAAGGCCACCTTGATATTCTCTAAGCTCATGTTTTCGTTATTTGGGTGCAAAGTTAGTGCAAGGCGAGTGCAGAGAGAAATGAAAAGCCGAAGGATTTTCATTTTCTCTGCCGAGCCGCAGCCTAACTTATGTAAAGTTAGTGCAAGGCGAGTGCAGAGAAAAATGAAAAGCCAAAGGATTTTCATTTTCTCTGCCGAGCCGCAGCCTAACTTATGTAAAGTTAGTGCAAACCGAATGCAGAGCAAGAATAAAGCTCTTAGATTTATTCTTGCTCTGCTGAGGTGCAGCCTAACTTATCTAATGTAAGTGCAAGGTGAGTGCAATTCCAAAAGAAAGACATGAAAGGTTTCGGTAGAGCTACAGTAACTCTGAAACACCTACATCCTCACGCGCGCACGCGTATATATATAAGGTATGACTGCCTCAAGGACCCTTTTGGGGGCAAACGACAATGCATCCGTGCACCCTCGCCACACACGGCCACAACACGCCCGCCATACAAACACCAACGTGCCACTATGTCACAGATAGTGCAGCCTCATTTTGCCAAGCCCAATTATCAAGCAGAACGTATAACTTAATAAATTGTTAAATTCTGCACTTAGAACTAAAAAAATAAGGTCTCACTCTTGCACGGCTTGAAAAAGTCCGTACCTTTGCAGCGTTTTACAAAAGGCAATTGATTGTTTTACTTAAAAATTTAATTACTCACACAATGAAAAAGTTAGTTTTCATGTTCGTAGCTTTCGCAGCTATCTCTTTCGCTTCTTGCGGTAACAAAACTTCTGACGCAGCTGCTACTGACTCTGTAGCTGATAGCGTAGTTGTTGATAGCGCTGCTGACTCTGTAGCTACTGACTCTGTTGCTGCTGACTCTGCTGTTGCTGACAGCGCTGCTGCTGCTGAACCCGCTGCTTAATTTTAAGCACACGAAGTTTTGGCATAGCTGAAACGAACTCGCGAACAACGAGAGAAACTGAGACCTGTGGAACCGTGTTCCGCAGGTTTTTTTGTGTCCGCACGCCATCCCGTCACCGCCGTCCACACGCGCCGAAAGACTCCTCATGGGCTTGGCGGACAAGGCCGAAGCAGCCCCCATCGGCTTGTTCCTATACGTTTTTTATTTCCGGAAAAATCCGTCAATCCTTCAGCCAGCCCTCATTTCCCATTGAAAATCAAGGGAAAGCAGGCTGAAGGATTTAAAATTCAAATCCTTCAGCATTGTTCAGCATGTCTTTTCCTGAGAAAGGCCAACGGTCCCTTTTGAACGCCTCCACCGGCTTCCGCTCCACAGCAATGGCAGTCCACCTTCTCACACGGATGAACAAGAAAGTCAGCGAGTGTGCCGATAGCCTCAACTGGCGTACTGGCTTATCCGCGCAAGTCGGGGCTGAACGATGCTGAAGGATTTAAAAATCAAATCCTTCAGCCCGTTTTACGCTGATTTTCAGCAACAAACGAAGGAAAGCTGACGGATTGACGAATTTTTTCGGACAAATAAATTCCGTATATAGAGCCTCCGAGGACCATACGAACAAGTCCGCCTTTCGGCTTTCCAACTCCTGCTTTTGAAATTTCAAAGCCTGGATTTGGAAATCCGAAAGGCGGACTCTTTTCGCGAAAGGCCGCAACGAGAAAGGGGCTATCTGCTAATCTTCAAAGGCATCGTTGCCCGTAGTGTCCTGCTCCTGGTCGCGCACGATGCTCGAGGCACCTCCGTCCAAGGGGATTTCTACACTGAAAGCCGGTCCTTCCTCTATGCCCACCTGGCCGATTTGCGCACCGAGGCGAAGGGTCGAAGCGTCACTCTTTTCCGAGTCGTAAGCCATCCCCAGCAGGACTGTGCCTTGCTTTTCGGCACTCGAGAGGAAGTCTGCAAAGGCTTCTTTGGTATAGCTCCTTTCAAAGAACGGTTCGCCGTCGGAGAGGATGGTCACATCCACACGGTTGTCGTAGAACTGCTTGCCGAGTTCGTCCGTGACTACAGGCAGACTCTTGTCGGCCCTGCGCACGACGGTGATCTCGAAGTTCTTGCCAGCCAACTTGGCCGTGAAGGTGTTCTTCAGTTCTGGTTCCTCATAGGGAGCATCCTTTGCGGTTGTCTGCGCCAGGCTGTCAGCCGTTGCCGCTTCCCCCTGTGTTTTCTTGTCACCACAGGCCGCGGTGAAGCAGCAGCACAGGAAGAGCAAGCAGGCATATAAGATTGTTTGTTTCATGAGAATTGTTTGTAGTTGTACTTTATTTGGGGGACAAAGGTAGTGCAAGGCGAGCGCATTTCAAAAAGAAAAGCTGAAGGATTTTCTTTTTAAAAGGCTGAGCCGCAGCCTACCTTATTTAAAGGTAGTGCAAACCGAATGCAGAGCAAAAGAAAAGCCAAAGGATTTTCCTTTGCTTTGCGCTCGCCTTGCACTATATTTGGATAATACAGGCTGCGGCTCGGCAAAACAAAACTAAAATCCTTCGGCTTTTATTTTGCTTTGCGCTCGCCTTGCACTATATTTGCAAACAATTCAAATTGCACACCATGAAAGCCTGCGAACAAACCTACCGGCAGATTGCGCGCGCACTACGCAAGGCTGCCACCAAATTCCCGACCAACAACGACTGCCTGCCTCTCACCGATATCTTCCTCCAGGTGAAACAGGAAAGCGGAGAACTCTTGGTCTACGACGACGATAGCCGCGAACTGACCCGCTGCGTGGTGGAAGAATGGATCGGCAACACGGAAGAACATTTCTACTCCGAAGTGCAACCCATCCTCGTCGAAGCAATCCAAAGATACAAAGAGGTGACGGAAAACTTTCCCATCCTGAAGCCCTACTCCTTCGTGCTCATCGGGGAAGACGGCGAAACCATCGCCGACCTCTACCTCGTGGACGACGAAACCATTTTCATCAGTGACAAACTCATGGAAGGACTCGAGAAAGACCTGGACGACTTCTGGGAAAACATCGCCCACATCCACTAAAACGGACTCCGCTGCATACAGTACACCTGCACGCAGCGGAGTTTCCTTCATTTCCCACAGCGCCACCCTACGCGCCTGCTCCGCTACCGGCCTCACACACCACACCCGCACATACCACGGGGCCAAACAGAGCTGTTTTCTTGCGCTAAAGTAAGTCCTTTGTGCAAATTCGTACCATAAAAACCATTTACCGCCGTTTTTTTATGGCAAATTGAACATCCGTTTGGATTAAATACATACATTTGCAAACCAAAGTAAACAATTCAGATAGCCCCCTGCTCGCGCGGATGGACGCCGCAGCGCCATCCGCCCCCACGCCCCGCGTGTCTGGTGTCGCTCCCGGATTCTCACCCCTCTCATGCACACCCCACACAATCCTGTACAGGAGGAACAACACAAAAATTCTTTTGTCTGCCCCTTGCCCCCTTCGAGGCTATCTATCCCTACATCATTTAAACAACTGCAATCATGAAGAAACCGTTGCGCAGTGCTTTCAGCACAGAAGGAAGACGCATGGCCGGTGCCCGCGCCCTTTGGATGGCCACCGGCATGAAGCGCGAACAAATAGGCAAACCCATCATTGCCATTGCCAACTCGTTTACCCAATTCGTTCCCGGACACACACACCTCCACGAAGTGGGACAGCACGTGAAACGCGAAATCGAGAAATTGGGATGCTACGCCGCTGAGTTCAACACGATTGCCATCGACGACGGCATCGCCATGGGACACGACGGCATGCTCTACTCGCTGCCCTCGCGCGACATCATCGCCGACAGCGTGGAGTATATGGTACAGGCCCACAAGGCCGACGCGCTCGTCTGCATCTCGAACTGCGACAAGATCACCCCGGGTATGCTCATGGCGGCCATGCGACTGAACATCCCCACGGTGTTCGTGAGCGGCGGCCCGATGGAGGCCGGCCACTACAAGGGCGAAAACGTGGACCTCGTCAGCGCCATGGTGAAGGGGGCAGACGCCTCTGTCAGCGACGACGAACTGGCCGAAATCGAAGCGCGCGCCTGTCCGGGATGCGGCTCCTGCTCGGGGATGTTCACGGCCAACTCCATGAACTGCCTCACCGAGGCCCTGGGACTTTCCCTGCCGGGCAACGGCACCATCCTCGCCACGCACGCCAACCGCCTGCGACTCTTTGAAGACGCGGCCAAACTCATCGTGCGCAACGCCCTCAAGTACTACGAGGAGGGCGACGAAAGCGTTCTCCCCCGCTCCATCGCCACACGCAAGGCTTTCCTCAACGCCATGACGCTCGACATCGCCATGGGTGGCTCGACCAACACGGTGCTCCACCTCCTGGCCGTGGCCAACGAGGCGGAAGTGGACTTCTGCATGAAGGACATCGACGCACTGAGCCGCCACGTGCCCTGCCTCTGCAAACTGGCTCCGAACACGCAGCGCTTCTCCGTGCAGGAGTGCAACCGTGCGGGCGGCGTGATGGGCATCATGGGCGAACTGGCCAAGGGCGACCTGCTCTCGCTCGACGCTCCGCGCGTGGACGGGCTGACGCTCGGCGACGCGCTCCGACAATACGACATTACGGGCGAAACCGTTTCTCCCGAAGCGGACCGCATCTACCACAGCGCCCCCGGCGGGAAGTTCTGCACGAAGATGGGCGCACAAAACGCGCAGTGGCCTTCGCTCGACACAGACCGCGAAGCCGGCTGCATCCGTTCGCTCGACCACGCTTACACCCGCGATGGCGGACTGGCCGTGCTCTTCGGCAACATAGCACTGGACGGCTGCGTAGTGAAGACTGCCGGCGTCGACGAAAGTCTCTGGCACTTCGAGGGCCCGGCCCGCGTGTTCGACTCCCAGGAGGCTGCCTGCGAGGGCATCCTCGGCGGCAAGGTGCAGGCAGGCGACGTGGTGGTGATCACGCACGAAGGGCCCAAGGGTGGCCCGGGCATGCAAGAAATGCTCTACCCCACTTCCTACATCAAGAGCCGACACCTCGGAAAAGCCTGCGCGCTCATCACGGACGGACGCTTCTCGGGCGGCACCTCGGGCCTCAGCGTGGGACACATCTCTCCCGAAGCCGCAGCTGGCGGTGCCATCGGCAAAATCGTGGATGGCGACATCATCGAGATTGACATCCCGCAGCGCAGGCTGGCCGTACACCTCTCGGACGAGGAATTGGCCGCACGCCCCATGCGTCCGCTGGAACGCCAACGCGTGGTTTCGAAAGCACTCCGCGCCTACGCTTCCATGGTGAGCAGTGCCGACAAGGGTGGCGTTCGCGAAATCTGACGCCTCGCACTATGTTTAACGATTATTCCCCAAAGAAAATATGACCCAAAAGATAACCGGTGCAGAAATACTGATGAAAGCGCTGCTCGACGAAGGGGTGAAAACGCTCTTCGGCTATCCCGGCGGCGCCATCATGCCAGTGTACGACGCGCTCTACGACTACCGCGACCGTCTGAACCACATCCTCGTGCGACACGAGCAGGCTGCTGCCCACGCGGCGGAAGGCTTCGCCCGCGTGAGCGGACAAACGGGGGTGTGCCTCGTGACGAGCGGACCGGGGGCGACCAACACGATAACGGGCATTGCCGATGCCATGATGGACAGCACGCCGATTGTCGTCATCACGGGACAGGTGGGCACACAGATGCTCGGTAGTGATGCCTTCCAGGAATGTGACGTGGTGGACATCACGCAGCCTATCACGAAGTGGGCCTACCAGATCCGTTCGGCCAAGGACGTGGCCTGGGCCGTCCACCGCGCTTTCTACATTGCGGGCAGCGGTCGCCCGGGCCCCGTGGTGCTGGACTTCGCCAAGAATGCGCAACTCGAACTGGCGGAGTACGTGCCTGGCACCATTGACTTCATCCGCAGCTATGTGCCCGTGCCCGCCACGGCGAAGAGCAGCATCATCCAGGCTGCCGACTTGATCAACGCGGCCAAACGTCCCTTGGTGTTGGTGGGCCAGGGTGTGGAACTGGGCAATGCGGTCGAAGAACTCAAATCGTTCCTCGAAAAGGCCGGGCTCCCTGCCGGCTGCACGCTCCACGGCCTTTCGGCCCTGCCCTCGGACCACCCGCTGAACGTGGGTATGCTGGGCATGCACGGTTCGCTGGGTTCGAACAAGAAGACGCAGGAGTGTGACCTCCTCATCGCCGTGGGCATGCGCTTCGACGACCGCATCACGGGCAAACTCGAGACTTACGCCCGACAGGCGAAGAAAATACACTTCGACATCGACCCCTCGGAAATCAACAAGAACGTGGAGGTAGACGTGGCGGTACTTGGCGACTGCAAGAAGACCTTGCCGGCCGTGACGGAACTGCTGAAAGCCACGGACCACGCCGAGTGGCGCGATAGTTTCCGCGAATGGGATGCCCTCGAAAAGGAACGTGTGATTGAACCGCAAATCCACCCCGCCGAAGGTCCCCTGAGAATGGGCGAAGTAATCCGCCGCGTGTCGGAACTCTCGCAGCACAAGGCGGTGATGGTGACCGACGTGGGACAGAACCAGATGATGGCGGCCCGCTACTTCCGCTTCTCGCAAAAGCGCAGCGTGGTCACTTCGGGCGGCATGGGCACCATGGGCTACGGCCTGCCCGCAGCCATCGGAGCTACCTTCGGCGCACCCGAACGCACGGTCTGCCTCTTCCTCGGCGACGGCGGCCTGCAAATGACCATCGAGGAGCTGGGTACCATCATGGAGCAGCAGGCTCCCGTGAAGATTGTGTTGCTCAACAACAACTATCTCGGCAACGTGCGCCAATGGCAGCAGCTTTTCTTCCGCCACCGCTATTCGTTCACGCCGATGATGAATCCCGACTACGAGAAGATCGCAGAAGCCTACGACATCCCGGCCCGCACGGTGACGGACCGCGCCGAACTGGACAACGCCATCACGGAAATGCTCCAGACGCAGGGGCCCTTCTTGCTCCAAGCGGCTGTGATGGAGGAGGACAACGTGATGCCGATGTGCTGCCCGGGCCACGATGTGGACGATATGATTTTAACTTCCGAAGAACTCTCTCACTGACAACTGCATGACTGGCAAGAACTCCCCTTCCCCCCATACGTCGGCTTCCGCTCCTGCCGACAAGCCGCAGGAGACAAATGACACGAAGCTGTACACCATCATCGTTTTTTCAGAAAACTTGGCCGGTGTGCTCAACTCGGTGACGAACGTGTTCACACGTAGACAGCTCAACATCGAGAGCCTCAACGTATCGGCCTCAGCCTACGAACACATCCACCGCTACACGATCACGACCTACACGGACGAACGCACCATCCGCACCCTCGTGAAGCAGCTGGAAAAGAAAATCGACGTGCTCCACGCGCAGTATTTCACCAACGACGAAATCTTCATCATGGACCAGGCGCTCTACAAGATTGCCACGGCCAAACTCGTCGAGAACCGCGAAATCTCGAAAGCCATCCGACTCCACGACGGCAAGATCGTGGAGGTCAACAACACGTATGCCATCGTGTCGAAGGAGGGCCTGCCCGAGGAAACGCTGGCGCTCTACGAGAAGCTGAAGGGCTTCGACTGCCTGCTGCAGTACGTGAGTTCGGGCGTCGTGGCGGTGACGAAGAGTGTGCGCGAACCGCTGGCGGAATTTCTCTACCTACGCGAAGAAGAAAAGCGCGCCATGGAACAGCCTCTCGACCTCTAACGGGAGGACGCACTTTCTACAACAGATTTGTATTCACAAAAAACATAAAAACATTATGGCACAATTAAACTTTGGCGGGGTCGTTGAAGAAGTGATCACCCGCGAGGAATTTTCCCTTGAGAAGGCACGTGAAGTGCTGAAGAACGAAACGATTGCCGTGCTGGGCTACGGCGTGCAAGGTCCCGGTCAGGCTTGCAACCTGCGCGACAATGGCTTCAACGTGATTGTGGGCCAACGCCAGGGCAAGACTTACGACAAGGCTGTGGCCGACGGCTGGGTTCCCGGCGAAACCCTTTTCTCGCTCGAAGAGGCCGCTCAGCGCGGTACCATCGTGTGCATGCTGCTCTCCGATGCTGCACAGATGCAGCTCTGGCCCTCGCTGAAACCTTACCTCACCACGGGCAAGACGCTCTACTTCTCCCACGGCTTTGCCATCACTTGGAACGACCGCACGGGTGTGGTTCCCCCTGCTGACATCGACGTGATCATGGTAGCTCCCAAGGGTTCGGGCACTTCGCTCCGCACCATGTTCCTCGAAGGCCGCGGCCTGAACGCTTCCTACGCTGTGTACCAGGACTACTCGGGCCAGGCTACCGAAAAGGTGCTGGCCTTCGGCGTGGGCATCGGCTCGGGCTACCTCTTCAAGACGGACTTCAAGCGCGAAGCTACCAGCGACTTGACGGGTGAACGCGGTTCGCTCATGGGCGCTGTGCAGGGTCTCTTCCTGGCGCAGTACGAAACGCTCCGCGAGCACGGCCACACGCCCTCCGAGGCTTTCAACGAAACGGTGGAGGAGTTCACGCAGTCGCTCATCCCGATGATCGGCAAGAACGGCATGGACTGGATGTACGCCAACTGTTCGACCACCGCACAGCGCGGCGCACTGGACTGGATGGGCCCCTTCCACGATGCCATCAAGCCTGTGATGCAGAAGCTCTACGAAAGTGTGGCAAGCGGCCACGAGGCGCAGATTTCCATCGACAGTAACTCGAAGCCCGACTACCGCGTGGGACTCGAAGCTGAACTGAAGGCGCTCCGCGAAAGCGAAATGTGGCGCGCAGGCGAAACGGTTCGCCAGCTCCGCCCCGAAAACAACTAAATGGCGGGCTTCGGGCCGCACCATAACCTTCATTGGAAGAGGACCCTTCGGGGCTCCTCTTCCTTTTTTCTGCCCCTCTGCCCGCTGCAGGGCAAAATATGCTTTTCTGAAAAATAGGTGTTTCAATCTTCCTTCGCCCTCTGTTTTTTTTACTAACTTCGCCCCGCGTTTGCCCGACAGGGCTTTTGGGAACACGCTGCGCTCTGTCTGCATCACACCTATTATTTATAATCCCATGAGAATACTTTTCCTTTCAGACATACACGGGTCGCTGCCCGCGCTCGACGCCGCCCTGGACTACTTCGACGCTCACCACTACGAGCTCCTCGTGCTCCTCGGCGACCTGCTCAACTATGGACCGCGCAACGGGCTCTGCAAGGGGCTGGACCCCATGGCCGTGGCCGAACGTCTCAATGCGCGCGCAGCACAAATCATGGCAGTGCGCGGCAACTGCGACTCCGAAGTGGACCAGATGCTGCTGCAGTTCCCCATCCAGTCGCCTTACCTGCTTTTGGCAGACGAGGGCGTGCGTTTCTTCCTGACCCACGGCCACGTTTACGGCGAAGGGAAATGGCCCGCGGGGCCGGCCTGCGAAGTGCTCGTACAGGGACATACGCACCTGCCCAAGCTCGAAGCCGCCCAGCCCGAAACGGGACGCCCCGTCGTGCTCAACACGGGGTCGCCCACCTTCCCCAAGGGGGGCAACCCGCCCACTTTCGCCACCTGGGCCGGCGGCACGCTGGCGCTCCGCACCCTCGACGGCATGGCGCTGCAAACACTGAAACTGCACGACTGACAGCCGCGCTCCCCTCCTTCCTTAGATTTAGCACACTATCAGAGTAATACACCACCGTGGAAAAGAAAACCTACGCTTACGAAGAGGCTTTCAAAGCCTCGCTCGAATACTTTGCCGGCGATGAGCTGGCAGCACGTGTTTGGGTGAACAAATATGCGATGAAGGACTCCTTCGGACATATCTACGAACGCTCACCGCACGACATGCACTGGCGACTGACAAACGAACTGGCACGCATCGAGCGCAAGTACCCCAACCCCGTCAGCGAAGCGCGCATCTTTGAAATGCTCGACCACTTCCGCTACATCGTGCCTGCCGGTTCGCCCATGACGGGCATCGGCAACAACTTCCAGATTGCCTCGCTCTCCAACTGCTTTGTGATTGGCATTGACGGCGACAGCGACTCCTACGGCGCCATCCTCAAGCTCGACGAGGAACAGGTGCAGCTCATGAAGCGCCGCGGCGGCGTAGGCCACGACCTCTCGGGCATCCGTCCGAAAGGGTCGCCCGTGAAAAACTCCGCCCTCACTTCCACGGGCATCGTGCCCTTCATGGAACGCTACAGCAACTCCACCCGCGAAGTGGCACAGGATGGCCGCCGCGGTGCACTGATGCTCTCCATCAGCATCCGACACCCCGAGGCCGAGGACTTCATCGATGCCAAGATGCAGGAGGGCAAAATCACGGGAGCCAACGTTAGCGTAAAGATTGACGATGAGTTCATGCGCTGTGCCACGGAAGGCCGGCCCTACCACCAGCAGTTCCCCATCGACAGCGATGCGCCCATCATGGAAAAGGAGACGAACGCCAAAGCGCTGTGGAAGAAGATTGTCCACAACGCCTGGAAAAGCGCCGAGCCGGGCGTGCTCTTCTGGGACACCATCCGCCGCGAAAGCATCCCCGACTGCTACGCCGACCTGGGCTTCACCACGGTTTCGACCAACCCCTGCGGCGAAATCCCCCTCTGCCCCTACGACAGCTGCCGCCTCTTGGCCATCAACCTCTTCTCCTACGTGGAGAAACCGTTTACCGCGGAGGCTTTCTTCAACTTCGACAAGTTTCGCGACCACGTGGCTCTCGCCCAGCGCTTCATGGACGACATCATCGACCTCGAGCAGGAAAAGATCGATGCCATCATCGAGAAAATCAAGAGCGACCCGCAGGACGAAGAGGTGAAGCAGACCGAACTCCGCCTCTGGGAGAAAATCAAGCGCAAGACCGGCCAGGGCCGCCGCACGGGTGTGGGCATCACGGCCGAGGGCGACATGCTCGCCGCGCTGGGCCTGCGCTACGGAACGGAGGAGGCTACGGAAATGGCTGTAGAAGTGCAGCGCACCCTGGCCCTCGCCGCCTATCGCTCCAGCATGGTGATGGCCCGCGAACGCGGCGCGTTTGAAGTCTACGACGCGAAGCGCGAGGAGAACAACCCCTTCATTCTCCGCATCAAGGAGGCCGACCCCGAACTCTACGAGGACATGCAGCGCTACGGCCGCCGCAACATCGCTTGTCTCACCATTGCCCCCACGGGCACCACGAGCCTCATGACGCAGACGACGAGCGGCATCGAGCCTGTGTTCATGCCGGTCTACAAGCGCCGCCGCAAGGTGAACCCGAACGACCCCGAAGTGCACGTGGACTATACCGACGAAACGGGCGATGCCTTTGAAGAATATATCGTTTACCACCACAAGTTCATCACCTGGATGCAGGCGCAGGGACTCGACACCACGAAGAAATACTCCCAGGAGGAAATCGACGAACTCGTGGCGCGCTCGCCCTACTTCAAGGCCACGGCCAACGATGTGGACTGGCTGATGAAAGTGAAGATGCAGGGCCGCATCCAGAAGTGGGTGGACCACAGCATCAGCGTCACGGTGAACTTGCCGAACTCGGTAGACGAAGAACTCGTGAACCGCCTCTATGTCGAAGCCTGGCGCAGTGGCTGCAAGGGTTGCACCATCTACCGCGACGGCTCGCGCTCGGGTGTACTCATCAGCACGCAGAAAACGGACAAGAAGCAGAAGAAGGAAGACGAAGCTGCCGCTGAAGCGCTGCCGCAGTGCCAGCCGCCCGTAGTGACGGAGCGCCGTCCCGACGTGCTGGAGTGCGACGTGGTCCGCTTCCAGAACAACAAGGAGAAGTGGGTGGCATTCGTCGGACTGCTCGACGGCCATCCCTACGAAATCTTCACGGGTCTGCAAGACGACGAGGAGGGCATCGTACTGCCCAAGACGGTGACGAAGGGCCGCATCGTGAAGACCATCTGCCCCGACGGCACCAAGCGCTACGACTTCCAGTTCGAGAACAAGCGTGGCTACAAGATGACCGTGGAAGGTCTCTCCGAGAAATTCAACAAGGAGTACTGGAACTACGCCAAACTCATCTCGGGCGTGCTGCGCTACCGCATGCCGATTGAGAACGTCATCAAGCTTGTCAATTCGCTCCAGCTCGAAAGCGAGAACATCAACACCTGGAAGGTGGGCGTGAGCCGTGCGCTGAAGAAGTACGTAACGGATGGCACGGAGGCCACGGGACAGAAGTGTCCCAACTGCGGCCACGAAACGCTCGTTTACCAAGAGGGCTGCCTCATCTGCAAACACTGCGGCGCAAGCCGGTGCGGATAGGCGCTGCGGTTTCAAGCACTTTTCAGTATGCTATGAGGTTATAAGGTTATGAGGCATGAAGGCCACACGCTGCGTGGTTTTTCTGAGCCCGTGACTTTATAACCTCATACACTTTTCACCTCATTTTCCCCCAACCACACATCAGCCCCTCTCCATGAAAATCAAGCTTCAATCCCTTCCCTTCTACGCCTTCCACGGCGTACTCCCGCAAGAGCGCGAGGTGGGCGGCCGCTTCGTGGTCGATCTCTGCGCCACAGTCAGCGACCGCCACGCCCACGATGCGCTCTGCCACGACCGCCTCGAGGCCACAGTGAACTACGCCGACATATACAATAAGGTGTATGGGGAAATGATGCAACCCTCTGCGCTACTCGAACACGTGGCGGGCCGCATTGTCCGCGTGCTGCTCAAGTCCTTCCCCGAAATCGAAGAAGTGGAAGTTTCCATCACGAAATGCGAACCGCCCATCCCCGGTTTCCAAGGCGCGGGGGCCACCGTCACTTACAAGCAAAGGCGCCGGCTCATCGTGTGGGATTTCGACGGCACCTTGGCCAACACTTCCCGCGGCATCGTGCGCACGATGCAGGCGACCTTCCGCCACCACGGGTGGGAAGAGCCTTCGTCCGAAGCCATCTGCCAAACCATCGGCCTTCCGCTCTCGGAAAGCATCGCTCGGTTGGGCGGTGTGGAGGGCCAGGCTTTGGAGGAAGCGGTCGAGACCTACCGCGAACTGTTTGAGGAAATCGGGACGGAAAACGTGCAACTCTTCCCCGGCATCGCCGAAGTTCTCCAGCGCTACACCGAGGCGGGCCACCTCCAAGCCATCGCCACCAGCCGCGGCCACCTCTCCGTGGAACAGCTCTGCGAGAAGCTGGGCATCCGCCGCCATTTCCACCACATCGTGGCCTGCGAAGACGTGGCCTGCCACAAGCCCAACCCCACCCCCGTGCTCGTGCTGGCCCGGAAAGCGGGCGTGCAACCCGCCGACGTGACGGTCATCGGCGACACCACCTTCGACATCGAAATGGGCCGCCGGGCCCGTGTGGGAGAATGCCTTGGCGTGGCCTGGGGCAACCATTCGCCCGAACGCCTGCTGACAGCGGGAGCTGACTTTGTGGCTCAGAATGCCGAAGCGCTCTGAAGAAAATACTGACAAAATCGGCCATTTTGTCACGTATCTCTAAGAAATGTTATCAAAACGGCCTTGGCAATACGTTTGCCAATGAGGTTGGCGAGCTGCCTTCCCTACCGCAGAAGCGGAGGAAGCGCGGCTCGCCAATCTCTTTATTTGTCAAATATCAAAACTACAATTCTATATGAACTTCGACAACTTTACAATCAAGGCGCAAGAGGCGGTTCAACACGCCGCCCAGCGCGCAGCCGAGCAGGGCAACCAGGCCATCACGGCCACCCACCTGCTCGCAGGCATTCTGGCTGTCGGCGAAAACGTGACGCAGTTCCTTTTCGGCAAACAGGGTGTAAACGAACGCACCCTGCAAGCGGCAGTGGACGGTGAGCTCAGCCACCAGCCCCGCGTGAGCGGAGGCGGGCAGCCTTACCTCGCCGACGACGCGAACAAGGTCCTGGTCAAGGCCGGCGAACTGGCGCGAAAGAACGGCGACTCCTACGTCGGCCTCGAGCCACTCCTCCAGGCCCTCTTCATGGTGGGCGGCACGGCGGCCCAAATGCTGAAAGACGCGGGCGTCACCGAAAGCGCCCTGCAGCAGGCCATCGCAGCCCTGCGCGGCGGTAAGAAAGCCACGTCGCAATCGAGCGAGGACACCTACCAGTCGCTCCAGAAATATGCACGCAACCTCGTCGAGGAAGCCCGCGAGGGCAAGCTCGACCCCGTCATTGGCCGCGACGAGGAAATCCGCCGCGTGCTGCAAATCCTCTCGCGCCGCACAAAGAACAACCCCATCCTCATCGGTGAGCCGGGTACGGGTAAGACGGCCATCGTCGAGGGACTTGCCCAGCGCATCGTGCGCGGAGACGTGCCCGAGAACCTGAAGAACAAGCAGCTCTTCTCGCTCGACATGGGTGCCCTCGTGGCCGGAGCGAAGTACAAGGGTGAATTTGAGGAACGCCTCAAGAGCGTCATCAACGAGGTCACGAACGCGCAGGGCGAAATCATTCTCTTCATCGACGAAATCCACACCCTGGTCGGCGCGGGCAAGAGCGAGGGAGCCATGGATGCCGCCAACATCCTCAAGCCTGCCCTGGCCCGCGGCGAACTGCGCAGCATCGGTGCCACCACGCTCGACGAGTACCAGAAGTACTTTGAAAAGGACAAGGCCCTCGAGCGCCGCTTCCAGACCGTCACCGTCGACGAGCCTTCGCCCGAAGACGCCATCTCCATTCTCCGCGGCCTGAAGGAACGCTACGAAAACCACCACCGCGTGCGCATCCAGGACGATGCCCTCATCGCCGCCGTGCAGCTTTCCCACCGCTACATCTCCGACCGTTTCCTTCCCGACAAGGCCATTGACCTCATGGACGAGGCGGCTGCCAAACTCCGCATGGAGCGCGACTCGCAGCCCGAGGAACTGGACGAAATCTCCCGCCGCCTGCGCCAGCTCGAAATCGAGCGCGAGGCCATCAAGCGGGAAAACGATGTGCCCAAACTCGAAGCCCTCAACCGCGACATTGCCGAACTCGAGGAGAAGGAAAAGAATCTCCGAGCCAAATGGGAGGGCGAGAAGGAAGTGCTCGCCGGCATCCAGCAGGACAAGCAGCAAATCGAGCAGCTGAAGTTTGAAGCCGAACGTGCAGAGCGCGAGGGCAACTACGGCCGCGTGGCCGAAATCCGCTACGGCAAGTTGCGCGAACTCGAAGCCGACATCTCGGCGCGCCAGCAGCAGCTCAAGGCACGCCAGGGCGCGGAGGCCATGGTGAAGGAGGAAGTCACCGCCGACGATATCGCCGAAGTCGTGGCCCGCTGGACCGGCATCCCCGTGCAGCGCATGCTCCAGAGCGAACGCGAGAAGTTGCTCCATCTCGAAACCGAACTGCACCGCCGTGTCGTGGGGCAGGACGAAGCCATCTCTGCCGTAGCCGATGCCGTGCGCCGCTCGCGTGCAGGGCTGCAAGACCCGAAGCGCCCCATCGGTTCCTTCATCTTCCTCGGCACCACGGGTGTCGGCAAGACGGAACTTGCCAAGGCACTGGCCGACTACCTCTTCAACGACGAGAACATGATGACGCGTATCGACATGAGCGAATACCAGGAAAAGTTCAGCGTGAGCCGTCTGGTCGGTGCGCCTCCGGGATACGTCGGGTACGACGAGGGCGGCCAGCTCACCGAAGCCGTGCGGCGCAAGCCCTACAGCGTGGTGCTCTTCGACGAAATCGAAAAAGCCCACCCCGACGTGTTCAACATCCTCCTGCAGGTGCTCGACGACGGACGCCTCACGGACAACAAGGGACGCACGGTGAACTTCAAGAACACCATTATCATCATGACCTCCAACATGGGTTCCGGCCTCATCCAGCAGCGCTTCGAACAGCTGGCCAGCCAGAGCGACGCCGAGCGCGAGCGCACTGTGGAACAGACCAAGGCCGAAGTGCTGGACATGCTGAAGAAGACCATCCGCCCCGAGTTCCTCAACCGCATCGACGACATCATCATGTTCGAGCCGCTCAGCCGCACGCAGATTGAGGAAATCGTCCGTCTGCAGGTAGAAGGCATCGGCCGCCTCCTCTCCTCGCAGGGCGTCACGCTCCAGGTCAGCGACGAAGCCGTCAGTCTGGTGGCCCAGGCAGGCTTCGACCCCGAGTTCGGTGCGCGTCCCGTGAAGCGGGCCCTGCAGCGCCTCCTGCTCAACGACCTCAGCAAGGCCCTCCTCGCCGGCACCGTCAGCCGCGAACGCCCCATCGAGGTCAGCGCCGAAGGCGAGGCCCTCACGTTCCGCAACGCCTAACCCCTGCCGCCCCATCGTGGGCGTATGAAAAAAGGTTGTGAGGCTATAAAGCAATGGTCCAAAGGAAAAACCTAAAGACCCGCTTTATAGCCTCACAACCTTTTTACGTATGCCCAGGCAAAAGCGCGGGCGCGTGCTTAGCGGATGATGGTAGCCTCGCGGTCAGGACCCACCGAAACGATGGAGATGGGCGTACCCGTAGCCTTCTCGATGTAAGCGATGTAGTCCGAGAAAGCCTGCGGGAAATCCTTTTCTGCGCGTACCTCCGTGAGCGGCGTGTTCCATCCCTTCACGTCCTCGTAGACCGGTTCCCAGCCCTCCGTGTCGTAGGGCATTTCCGTGGTCGTCACGCCGTCCTTCGTGTAGGCCGTGCAGACCTTGATGGTATCGAAGCCGTCGAGCACATCGCCCTTCATCATCACCAGGTCCGTGACCCCGTTGATCATGATGGCATACTTCAGCGCCACGAGGTCCAGCCAGCCACAGCGGCGGTTGCGTCCCGTCACGGCACCATATTCGTTGCCGATGTGGCGCAGCGTGTCGCCCGTTTCGTCGAAGAGCTCCACAGGGAACGGTCCACCGCCCACGCGCGTGCTGTACGCCTTGAAGATACCGAAGATGCGGCCGATGGTGTTCGGTGCCACGCCGAGGCCCGTGCAGACGCCGCCACTCGTCGTGGACGAAGAAGAAACGTAGGGATAGGTGCCGTGGTCGATGTCGAGCAGCGAGCCCTGTGCACCTTCCGCCAGCACGTTCTTGCCTTCGGCGAGGGCACGGTTGATTTCAAACTCCGTGTCCGTGAGGTGGAACTTACGCATAT
>CAMGGA010000008.1 GCA_946055515.1 uncultured Bacteroidales bacterium | reverse complement strand
CGCCTACCCTGCGCAACGTGGCCCTCACCTGGCCCTACTACCACGACGGCAGCGTGGCCACGCTCGAAGAGGCTGTGGCCATGATGGCTCGCTACCAGGTGGGCCGCGAAATGGGCCAAGACGAAGTGAAGAAAGTGAAGAGCTTCCTCGACGCGCTCACGGGCCAATACAAGGGCCAGACGCTCACGAACACGAACAAGCAGTAAACGATCTGCATACGGTTTAAACGGGCTACAAGCCCAAACTATTTGCCCATAACCCCGGAAACGCCCGCGGGTTATGGACTTTTCTTTTTTGCAACGTGACAAGCCGGGAAGGCGGCGCAGATGCAAAAAAGCGCGGTTTCATCGTGCAACTTACACAAAAACCTGCCTTCCTATACGTATTTTTTCCCCTGAAAAAAGCCTTCACAGCTTCACACACGGTCTATTTTCCATTGAGTATCAGAGCAAAACAGTGTGAAGGGTAAACTATTAAACCTTCACCGGTTTTCCTTCAGCGCGGAGCGCGCGGGAGTTGTGGGGGCGGCGAGGACCGCGCGGGTGTGAAGGGTCGAAATCGGAGTCTTCACACTGTTTTCCGATGAGTTCCAGCACATTACGCGCATTTTGTGAAGCTGTGAAGGTTATTTTCGCCCTTAAATTACGTATATAGGAGGATGTCAAACAACCATGGTAAAACGCAAAAATCCCCGTTTTCATCGATACTTTTACGATTTTTCGCCCCGAACGCGCCGCCCTGCCCCACCCTGCCTTCCAACGCCACAATCCCCGGGCCAGAGATGACAAGCCCAGGGACTGAACGCACAAAGAGGGGGATTGAAAAATCAAAAAGAGGGACTGAAATTGCAAAGGCAGGGACTAAACGCAGAAAGGCCGAAGTGGAAAGAGCAACAGCCTCTCTTGGAGGAGACAGAGCCCAACCTCCATGTCTACCCCCGCAGTATTTCCAAACTATGCCTTGAATGAAGGTATCTGGGGAGAGGATGCCACGGCGAGCAGTTCGACCAATCCCATAGCGGGATGGCTCAGATAGCAAATCAGCTGGCCCTGCAGCACGCCCACGGGGAGCGGGTCGAAGAGGCGGACAAAGCCCTTAGCCTCGAGGTCGGCCACGGCCTCCTCCATGTGGTCCACGCGGTAGCAGAGGTGGTAGGGCATCGGGCCGTTCTTGGCGAGCAGCAACTGTTCGGGCGAGTCGGGATTGTATTGCAGCACCAGTTCCACGGGCGTTTCACCGTCCTTCTCAAAGTAGCGCAGGTCCACGCTGAGCGCTTCTTCGCGGAGCACGGGGCCCGCCGCGTAGCCGAGCTGCTGAAACACGCGGGTCGAAGCCTCCATGTCGGCCACGACATAACCAATGTGGTGAAGGGTATAGTTTACCATGAATGTAGATGTTGGGAAGATTTGTCAACATTCAATCCGCCCGTCGACGAAGTGGAATACATCCAATTCGGGCTTTTCCTTGCCCACGAGGGAGAGGAAATACTGGAACATGGGCCCCCTCGACTCGGGGCGCGAGAACATCGTGTCGTGGTTGGCATCGACGAAGCGCAGCGTGCAGTCGGGGTATGCCTCCTTCCACCAGCGGGGAGCGCGGTCGAAATATTCATTCATCCAGCGCACCTGTTCATCGGTGATTTCCGTTTGTGTGGCGAAAGGCTGGTAGTCAGTCAAGCGGCGGGCGCAAAGAATGGCGGTAATGGGGCCAGAATAGCCGTGGAGGTCCATCGTGCCCACGATGGCACGGTCGCGTGCGATGCGGCGGCGGTTCATTTCGGGCGAAAGCATGTCGAAGTAGACGGGGATGTCCTTCTCGGGATCGACGTTGCGGTCTATCTCGCCGTCGAGCGAAACGACGTGGGGGGCCACGCCCGTTTGTGCAGAGAGTTTGATGGCCGTAGCCAGCGCGATGTCACCGCCCACGCAAAAGCCCGTAATCACCGCCACGCCGTGAGTCTCGGCAATGGGGCGCAGGAGTTCCATATAGGAATCCGTGAGCACGTCGCACGAGACGGTGAGCGCATCGGGGTAGTCGTGGTACGACTCTATGACGTAGATGGCATAACTGTCGGCAAGGGCACGGGCCATGGCGCCGAACACCAGCGTGAAGCTCGTGTAGCCGCTCACCACGACGAGGACGGGCTTGCCCGCTGCTGGCTCGTTGTACCACCACCCCCGCTTCACCATGTGGTTTTCGACCATGCGGCGCACGGTGCGGTGCTTATAGAGGTCGTCGATGACGTAGTGCAGGCCCGACACTTCGAGGTGGAAGGGCACTTGCATCGCCTGGAGCGAGGTGAGGCCTACTTCGTCGAAGAGGTCGGCCTCGGGATCAATGCTTTCGCGGCCCACGAGATGGGCTATCACTTCGGCCACGAGTTCCTCCGCCGCGCAGGCATAGCGGCCCTCCGCCGTGGCCGGGAGAGTGGCCAGGCGGGACAGTTGTTGCTTGTCGATTTTACCATGGATGTTCTGGGGAAAGTCTTCGACGGCCACCCACCGCGAGGGACGCATGAATTCGGGCAGGAAGGCGGCAGCGCGGCGCTTCACTTCGGCGAGCACACGGTCGTCGCCGCTGTCGAGCTTCACGTAGGCCGTGAGCTGCTGTCCGCTGCCTTGCTGCTCGAGGCTCACGCAGGCCTGCACCACGGCTGGCGACTGCTCGACGACGCGCTCGATTTCCTGGAGTTCGATGCGGTAACCGTTGTACTTCACACGGTCGTCGATGCGGCCCACGTACTCCAGGTTGCCGTCGGGAAGCAGGCGCACCATGTCGCCCGTGTGGTAGAGCCGCGGCGCCACAGGGCGGTCGTCGAAGGGATTGTCGAAGAAGCAGGCGGCATTGAGTTCGGGGCGGTTGATGTAGCCCACCGTGAGCTGGCGGCCTCCGATGCAGAGTTCGCCCACCTCGTCCAGGGCCACGGGCTCCAGGCTGTCCACGTCGAGCACATGGGCTACCGTTCCCGGCGTGGGGCGACCGATGCACTGCAGGCTCTGCCCCTCGCGGACCACGGCGAAGGTGGCCATGACGGTATTCTCCGTGGGGCCGTAGCCATTGATGAGGTCGAAGGGCTGGGTGCTCGCCATGCGCTGGATGGCGGGGAGCATTTTCTCGCCTGCGATGATGAGTTTGCGGAGCGAAGGGAAACGGAGATTGGCGAAGAGGGCCGTGAGCGAAGGGGTGAAGGCCGCGTGGGTCACGCCGTAGTGGCGGATGAGGTCCTGCAGGCGGCGCAGGTCGTGGCGGTCGCTTTCGGTGGCGACCACAACGGTACCCCCGACGGCGAGCACGGGGATGAGTTCGATGATGGAGGCATCGAAACTGAGGCTGGCGAAGTTGAGGAAGATGCTGTCTTCGCGGATGTCGAAGACGTCGGGGCGAGCGGCAGTCTGGATGAGATGGGCGAGATTGCCGAAACTGATGGGCACGCCCTTGGGCTGGCCCGTGCTGCCCGAGGTGTAGATTACGTAGGCTGTCTGGCTGTCGGACTTCTCCACATCGGCCTGATTGGCTGCTTGGGTACCGAAGGCCGTGTCTTCATCGGTGTGGCACACGGGAAGCTGGCTCCAGGTGGCCGCTTCGGGCGCATTCGTGAGCACGAGGTCCACACCGCTGTCCGTGGCCATGAAGCGCAAGCGGTCGGCGGGAAGTTCGGGCACGAGGGGAACGAAGCACCACCCTCTTTTCAGGCAGGCCCAGATGGCGGCCACGGCATCGAAACTCTTGGGGAGATGGAGGCCCACACGCGCCACTTTCAGTCCCAGCCTGCATTCCTGCTCTTGAATGAGCGCGATGAACTGGCTGGCGCGCCAGTCGAGCTGGTCGAACGTATAGTATTTGTCGGAAACGATGACGGCGGTCTTGCTGGCCTGCCGCACCGTATTGTCTGTAAAATAGTCGTTAGCTGTCAGTAAGTCAAGCATTGGTTTAGAGCTTGTATTTCACTTTTGCGGTGAACCAGAGGCCCTCTTGTCGGATTGGGGCATAGCTGGTGCCGCCTTGTTCGTATTTTTTGTTCAGTAGGTTGTGTACTTGCAGTTCCAGCCCAAAGCGCTTGTAGTCGAACTGTGCCCCGGCATCCCACACTATGCGGGCGGGCACGTCGAGCTCGTTCTTCGCTATGCCAAGCACGCCCTGCTCGTCGTAGTAGAAACTGGCATACAGCGACTTTTGCGCCGAAAGGAACTGGAGGTGCGTGTTCAGACTGAAGTTCCGGAACAAGCGGTAGGAGGCCACCCAATGGGCCGTGAGTTCGGGCAGATTGTAGGACGGGGCGTTGGCTGCCAAAGGGCTGAAGTCGCGCGTCTTCACCAAGTGCTGCCACGAGAGTGTGAGCCAGGAGCTGAAGCGCTTGTCCTGATAGGACGCCTGGACTTCAGTGCCGAGGTTCTGCATCTGGTCGGAATTGGTGAAAGCGAAAATGCTTTGGGTGATGAGGTTCTCGGCCACATTGTAGTAGACGTTGGCCTCGAAGTTCCAGTGAGGCCACAGGCGGTTGCCCATGAAAGTCAGCTGGAGGGAGTGGAGATACTCAGAACGCATGTCTTCCCAGGCGAGGAAGTTGTCGAGCGTGTTGTTGCGGTAGAAATAGGGCGCATCAACGTAGGAACGCGAGTAGCTCAGCTTCAGGCTCCACTTTGGCTGCAAGAATACGAAGGCCATACGCGGCGAGAACTCGTTGATTTCCTTGCCCGAGCTCCGCTTCTTGTAGTCGTAGCGCATGCCGCAGTTCAGAAGGAACAGGTCGCTGAAGCGGTGCTTGAACTGCAGGTAGGCATTGGCCGAGGTTTCCGAGCCGGTCAGGAGGTTTTTGGAGTTGTCGTAGGTGACGAGCACGCGGTTGAACTGGTCGCCCTCGACATAGTAGGAGTCGTTCATGCGGAAGCGGTTCGCCTCGGCGCGGAAACTGATGGTACCCCGGCCGAGGGCGTTGAGGCGGTAGTTGTAGTTGGCATGGAGCGAAGCCCCGAGGGTGTACTCCTGCCACTTCAGATACTGGAACACGCCCTTCGTCACAGTGATGGGTTCGTCGGTGCCCGGGGGAGTGGCCGACATGCCGAAGTAGTAGGGGATGGTGTCGTTGGCAATCTGGTAGCGGGCCTGCTCTTCGGTTTCGTAGTTGATGGTGGCCTTGACGGTGAAGTCGTCCTTGCCCATGAGCCAGGAGGCTTCGAAGTGGTTGCTGAGCTTTCCGTAGCCCGGGCCCATGCCGTTGAAGGTGCGGTATTTCCCGTAGGAATAGGGCGCGAAGAAAGAGTTCATCGAATAGGGGGCGACATACTTGCTGTAGGAGGTGTCGTAGAGGAAGGAGAAGCGCTTCAGGGAAATCTGGAGGCCACACTCGTAGGTGGGTTTCTTGTTGAAACCGCCCAGGGTGATGGTGCCGGGCACGGGATAGTGGCCCCGCTGCTGGTCGGCAGGGATTTCGACTTCCTGCCCCGTGGCCTCGTAGTAGGAGGCCCAGGCAAAGAGGTCGCCCTCGAGAAAGCGCTGGCCAAGCTGGGCACTGGCAGTGACCTGCCCGTAGTTGCCCGCTCCCGCAGCCAGCTTCAGGCCATCCGTGTCGCGGCCGTCCTGCGTGATGATATTGACGGCTGCGGTGAGGGCGGCGCCGCCGTAGAGCGAGGAGGCGGGGCCGCGCAGCACTTCGATTTGCTTGACCTTGTCGATGCCGATGCTGTAGTCGGGCACGGCGGTGTTGGTCGAATAGCTGTTGAGGCGATGGCCGTTGAGCATGAAGAGGATTTTCTCCTGCCCTGCTGAATAGATGCCGCGCATGGCGATGTTGTACTCCTCGTTGGAGGCCACTTCGGTCATGCCGGGCACGAAGGCGAGCAGCACTTCCTTGATGTTGCGGGCTCCCGAGGCACGGATCATTTCCTGCGTGATGAGGGTGACGGGCATCGGGGCTTCTTCGACCGACTCGGCCTGCTGCGAGGCCGTGATGATGGTGCTCCCGCGGCCCGCCTTGAGTTGCTCGATGAGGTCGGCAAAGCGGGGCGGGTCGGAAAGGCCGGGGGTAAAGTAGGGCGAGGCGTTGAGCAGACGGGAGGCATAGCGCGTGGCTTCCGCGTCACGGTCCTGGGCCATGCAGCACAGTGTCATGACGCGCAGGGCTTCGACCCGGGCACGGTCGGAAAGGGTGTCGATGCCCGTGGCGAGCAGGGCTTCGGCCTTGGAAAACTGACCTGTACGGTAGTATTCTTCGGCCGCCATGCAACGCTGTATCTCCAGGTTTTCCTGGGCCCATACGCGACCGCCACAGAGGAGGCAGAGCAGGAGGAGGATGAATCTCATTTCTTCAAAGGGATAAAGAGGGTGAACTGGCTTCCTTCGTTCTCGACGGCATCGAACTCGATGTGGCCGTGGTGTTTGTGCTCGATGATGTCGCGGGTGATGGACATGCCAAGGCCCGTGCCGTGGCCGATGGGCTTGGTGGTGAAGAAGCTCTGGAATATTTTCTGCTTGACTTCGTCGGTCATGCCCTTGCCGTTGTCGGCTATGGTGATGGCGCACTGTTCGCCACGGATTTCGACGCTGACACGCACGCTGGGCTTGTAGTCGGCGGGGGCGGTCTGGGTCTTCTCCCACACGGCGTAGCAGGCGTTGTTCATGACGTTGAGGATGGCGCGGCTCAAGTCCTGCGGGATGACTTCCACAAGGGGGAGGCCCTCGGCGTAGCGCTCCTCGACGCTGATGTTGAAGCCAGGGTAGTTGGCACGCATGGCGTGGTAGGAGAGCCAGACGTATTCCTTGGCGAGCTTGCAGATGTCGGTGGGGATGAACTCGTCTTCCTTGCCGCGGGAGTAGAGCAGGATGTTCTGGATGATGCTGACGGCGCGGTCGCCGTGTTCCTGTATCTTCTGCAGGTTCTCGGCGAGGGAGGCCATGATGTCGCGGATGTCCTCGAGGTCTTCGGCGTCGATGGCCTGCTCGTTGGCGGCGAGGTCGTCCTCGAGGTCCTTGAGCAGGCCCTTGGAGAGTTTGCTGAAATTGATGACGAAGTTGAGCGGGTTGCGTATTTCGTGGACGATGCCGGCTGTGAGCATGCCGAGCGATGCCAGCTTCTCCTGTTGCTTCACTTGGTCTTGCAGTTGCTGTATGCGTGAATTGAGCGCTTCCATGTCTCTGGATTGTATGGGGGTGGATAGTATTCGGTGAATGGGGACTGCGGGACGGGGCTATGCCTCGCGGGTCTGGTTGGCTTGCTGCTGCACGGGGAGGGTGATGACAAACTCGGTGTACTCGTTTTTCTCCGATTTCACGCGGATGTCGCCGCCGTGGTTGAGGATGACTTCGCGGCTGATGTAGAGTCCCACGCCCACGGCCTCGGCCGTTGTCTTCGTGGTGAAGAAGGGGTCGAAGATGTGGTCGATGATGGTGTCCTCGATGCCGATGCCGTTGTCGTGGATGCACACGCAGACTTTCCGGTCCTCTACCCTGAGGTTGAGGCTGAGCCGGGCTTCGAAGGGCTGCTGGCGGTATTTCTTGCGGAGGGCATAGACGCTGTTGGCGAGTATGCTCATGATGGTGCGGCTCACCTGGTCGGCGTCGATTTCGGCCACGATGAGCATGTCGGGGTCGGGTGCGGTGAGGGTGACGTGGCACTCGGCGATTTCCTTGGCGTAGTAGGAACGGAGCATCTCGATGTTCTTCCGGCATACAGCGGCCAGGTCGGTGGGCGAGAAGTTCGGCGTGCGCTCTTTCAGCATTTCCTCCATGGCCTTGAGGATGTGGGAGGTGTTGACGCCGTGCTCCTCAATCTTCCGGAGGTTGGTGGAGAGCATGTCGATGATGTCGGCGGAGTCTTCGTAGAGGTCTTCTTCCATGGCGTCCTTGGCGTCGTCGAGGTTCTGCTTGAGATCCTTGACGAGGCCGAGGCTCATGTGGGAGAAGTTGTTCACATAGTTCATGGGGTTGAGGATGCGATCCACAAGGCCCTTCGTGAGGGTACCGACGGTGGCCATCTTCTCCTGGCGCACAAGTTGGTACTGCGTCTTGGTGAGGCAGTCGAGGGCCTGCTCGAGGTTTTTGGACTTTTCCTCGATTTCTTCTTTCTGGCAAAGTATCTGGGAGGTGCGCTCCTGGATGATGCCTTCGAGGCGCTCGGTCTCCTTCAGGAGGCGGTGCATGCGCCAACGGATGAGGAGGAAGACGAGGAGGGCAAGGAGGGCGGCATATCCTACAAGGCTGTACCAACGGAGGTAGACGGGATAGCGCACGGTGAGGCTCAACGGCTCCATGGAGGAGATGCGGCCGTAGCGGTCGCGCACTTCGACTTCCATGCGGTAGCTGCCAGGACGGGGATTGACGAAGTGGACGGCATTGTCGGTGGTCCAGGCGGACCAGGGCTCGCTCTCGGAGAGGCGGTAGCGGTATTCGGTGTCGCCGAGCGAGGGGATGAAGTCGGTGGAGAAGTAGAGGGCGATTTCGCGGACATCGTTGTCGAAGGTGAGTTCGTCAAAGGGCATGCGGGCACCGAGGGTGTGACCCTCGCAGCTGAACCCGCCCCAGACGACGGAGTCGCGGTTGAGCACGATGCGGCGGTAGTAGGCTTTGTTGAGGGGGACGCTGCGGGGATTGACGTGGGAGAAGTCCCAGAGCACGACGCCGTTTTGCCAGCCTACCCAGAGGTTGTGGCCTTCGGCCTCGACGGCGCGGACCTCGTAGTTGCGCAGGGGGTGGAGGGCGGCGTTGAGGCGGGAGCAGTCGGTTTCGCCGCTGATGGCGTGGAGGTTCTTCCCTTCGTTGTCGGTGAGCCAGATGCGCCGGGCGGCATCGGGGGAGACGAGCTGGGGGTATTGGCTCACGCTGGCCCAGAGGTTGCCCGCATCGGAGGGGCGGAGCTGTTGCCGCGCTTCATCCCAGTGGAAGAGGCCGGCACGGCTGAGCACGTAGATTTCGCCCTGGTACTGGAACATGGTGTTCTTGTAGACTTCGCCCTTGCCGTCCTTTCCCTTCGGAACGATGCGGTGGAGGGCTTTCATCGCGCCTGTGCAACGGAATATCTGACCGTAGATGTTGTTCACCCAAAGCGCGCCGTGCTTGTCGGTAAACATTCTCACGCCTTTCTCTATGGTGTTCAACCGGGTGTGCGCGGTGCCGCGGTTGAGGTAGACGCCGTCGATCTCTGCCGTGTAGTAGCCGCCATCGGGGGCGGGGTGGACGAAGAGGGTGTGGCCGCTCCTGAGCAGGGTGGCCCGGTTGCCCTGCACCTTGTAGATGCCGCCCGCGGTGCAGGCCAACACGCCGCCACGGGCATCGGCCTGGATGTTCCAGCAGGCATAGTCTATGCCCTGGACACGGCTGAAGTTGCCTTCGGGCTGCTTGTGGAAGAGGCCGCGCAGGGTGCCGACGTAGAGTCCTTCGGTGGCTGAATGGGCTATGGCCTGCACGTCGCCGCTGAGGCCCTCGGTCTCGCCGAAGTGGGTGAAGGAGGACTTGATGTTCACGAGGAACACGCCGTTGTCCGTGGCGCCCCACACGTTGGAGTTGGCGTCGAGGTGGATGGCATTGACGTTGTTGTCGCAGAGGCCGTTGCGCCCCGAGAGGCAGTAGCGTTCGCGCCCCTCGGCATCGAGCAGCACCAGGCCGCTGCCGGCGGTGGCGAGGAGCGTGGAGCCGTCGGGGGCCTGGAGCTTCTGGTTGATTCTGAAGCCTTTGTACAGCTCGGGCTGGCGGACCTCGGCAGCACGCACTTCGAAGCCTTTCATCGACTGGTCTTCCAGGCCGCGCGTGCCGATGGAGGTTTCGAGCCAGATGCGGCCTTTTTCTTCGCCGATGGCTGTGACTTCGCCGATGAAGCCTTTGTTGTTTTTGGAAAAGACATAATGGATAGCGAGCCGTCCCTGGGGCCCTGCCTCGAGGTAGCCGAAGAGGTTGAAGCCGCCCACCCAGATGCGTCCGTCACTGGCCTGGAAGAGGCGGGTGACGCGGAAGATGCCCGGGGTGTGGACCGTGTGCCACTGTGTCTGGTCGTAGTAGAGCAGGCCCTCGAAGTTGGCCACATACACGCGCCCCGCGCCGTCGGTGATGACGTCGAAGTTGCGGTTGTGCGCTCTGTAGTCGGAGGGCGCATAGTTCACGAAGAAGGGGATGCCGCGGGTGGGGACGGCACTGGCTTTCGGGAACATGGACAGGAGGCTCAACAGGAGGAGCAGCAGGAGGTTGCGGGTCATGGCGGAGGGTGGGATTTAGGGGAAGAGAAGGAGTTTCGAACGGGGCACGCCGCTGCCGAAGTAGTAGTTCCACTCCTCGTCGGTGAAGTCGCGCTTGAGGTTTTGGCGGATAAGTTCGGCCATGCCGTTGGGGGAGACGACCAGGCGCGAGAGCGAACCGTTTTCGTCGCCGGCCCAGAGGATGTTGTCAGGAGACATGTAGAAGCAATGCACCCAAGCGGGGAAACTGTGGAGGGTGAGGGGTTCGAACTTCCCCGCGCTGAGGTTGAGCAGCTTCAGGTCGCCGTCGTAGCTCGAGGAGATGAGGTAGTTGCCGACAAAGGCCAACTGGGTGATGCGGGAGCGGTGGCCCGCCAAACGCTGGGTGACTTCGCCGTCGAGGTTCACGATGAATAGGTTGCCCTGGTCGGTGCCGACTGCTGTGTGGCGGTTCTCGGCGTCGCAGGCAAAGGCGGTGACGTGCTGGCCAACATGGCGCGGGGCGACGTGGAGCTGGCCTTCGCTGTCGATTTGCCAAAGGCCATCTTTTTCCCCGAAGGCATAGAGAGCGCCGTTGAAGCGGCCGATACAACTAACGGGCTGCGGGAAGTCGTGGCTTGCTTCGACGATGCCTTGCCGGGTGTCGTAGAAGCAATAGGTGCGGTCGGAAACGAGGAGGAGCTTGTGGGGCGCTATGGGGTGGATGGACTTCCAGCCGCTCGGGACGGGCAGGAGCCTTTCGGTCTTTTCGCCATTGGGGGAGACCACGACGAGGCGGCCGTTGTAGTCGAGCGCATAGAGCTGGCCAGAGTTGTCGGCGTGGAGGTCGCGGAAGTCAAACGAGGGGTCGGAGAGGAGCAGCTGGCTGTGCACGCCGGTGGCACTGTAGCTCCAGCGGGCCATCTCGCCATAGCGGCTGACCGAGGCGAAACCGCCCGCGGGGAGGGGCACGATGCGGGAGATGCCGCCCTTGAAGAGCTTGACGGTCTCGTAGCAGCCGCTGTTTTCCATCAGGGCATTGAACACGGCGGGGAAGAAGAGGTTGCCGCGGTAGTCGCTGGTAAACTTCCAGGAGCTGTAGGCCAGCAGGGAGGCGATGTCGTAGTTTCCCCCTTGGTGCTGCATGAGGGAGAGGGAGGCCAGGGAGCGGCCCATCGCCACGTAGCTGAGTGTGTCGGCCGTGTTGCGGGCGTTCTCGGCCAGGCGCTGCTGGATGACGGCCATTTCTCGCTGTTCTTCGGCCATGCTGCGCTGGTGCTCGGCCATGTTGCGCGCCTCGGCTGCATTCTGGGCATAGGCTTGTGCCCGCTGTTTTTCCTCGTTGGCCCGGGACTGTTCGGCCTCAGCCTTTTTTCGCATATTCTCTGCCACTCCCATCTGGAACACGGCTTCTTCGCGCTGCTTGTCGGAGATGTCCTTCTGCTGGTAGGCGATGTCTTCCATCTGCTTGCTGATGCGCTCCACGATGTACGATCCGCTCTCTTTGTCTTCGAGCAGGCGCAGGCGGGCCTGGAGTTCATCGCGCTCTTTCTTCAGTTGGCCTATACGGGCAAGACTGGCCAACAAGCCCGCTGCGAGCAGCAGGCTTGTTGCCAGTCTTAATCCGTGTCTCAGCCTTTGGAGGGCTTGCTTTGTATTCATCTGCATGGAGATTATGCTGTGGGGGGGGGAGGCGGGGGGGGGGCTTACTTGTTGTCCCCTATCGTTTTCAGAATGTGCGAGGCCAGGAGGTAGCAGTGGCCGCCCGTGCGGGCCGAAACGAGGTCACCGTCTACGACCACGTCTTCATTGACGTAGTCCACGCCGTAGTTTTTCGCATCGCCGAGCAGGTTGTTGTGGACGGTCATTTTGCGGCCCTTCACCACTTCGGCAATGGGGGAGAGAAGCCAGAGGCCATGGCAGATGACGCCTTTCACAATGTCCTTGCGGGCAAACACGCGCTTCATGAACGCACAGGCGGGGGGCAACTTGGTGACGTCCTCGGTGTAGCGCAAACGGTCGGAAACCATGCCGGCGGGCACGATGATGGCGGCATAGTCGTCGAGGGCCGCGTCGTCGAGGGCCTCAAAGCTTTCGTCGCAGCGGAAGGGGGCGCGCAGCTCGTGGCCGGAGAAGGTGATGCTGTCGCAACCCCAAAGGCGCGAGAGGAAGTGGACTTCGTAGCCGGCCTCCTGGAAGCGGAACTGATAGTAGAAGATTTCGTTTTCGTAGAAATCGCTTTCTATGAGAATGCCTATCTTGTGTTTCATTCCTGGGATATTTTCTTTTTGATGGTTAAAACGTTCTCGTCCGCCACGCGGTGGTAGTCCACCTCGTCCATCATCTGCTTGGTCAAGAAGATGCCTAAACCGCCGATGGGACGCTCCTCGGGCGGCAGGTTCAAATCGGGGTCTTCCTTCCCGAGCGGGTCAAAGGCAACGCCTCCGTCGGTGAAGCGGATGGTAAGCACACCGTCGGACTTGTCGATGTCGACGTGGAGATAGCCCTCCTCGGACGGGGGATAGGCGTAGCTCACGACATTGACCACCAGCTCCTCACACACCAGATGGATGGCGAAGAGTTCGCGGGAACACGATGCCACCTCCGGGGTCTGGAGGATGGCATCGATGATTTCCTCGGCCTTGCCTGCAATGGGTTGGTAATGCAATGACGGCATGGCGCTGGGGTTTATTTGCTTACAAAGTTGATGTAGTTCTGCAAGCCCGTCATTTCAAACACGCTGCGCACGTCGGCAGAGCAGTTTACGAAATCGATTTCGGGATTGCCGCCGAGCTTCTGCTTTGCGAAGATGATGGTGCGGATGCCGCTACTTGCAATGTAGGTGAGCTGGCTTGCGTCGAACACTACCTTGGCCACGCCCTTGTCCTTGTAGTTGTTGAGTTCGTCCATGAGGGCGGGTGCATTGGTCGTGGTGAGCTGTTCGCCCAGAACGATGGTCAAAGTGTCGCCATCGAGCTTTACTTGAAATTGGTTGTCCATTATTGTGAATGTTTGAAGCGTTTGTATTCTCTTTTTACTTTTTCTTGCTTTCCTTGGCGGGGGCTTCCTTGGCAGGAGTTTCCTTTTCCAAAGTCTCCTTTTCCGAAGAATCCTTTTCAGGAACAGTTGCCTCCACCACGGGCGCTGGGGCCTTGCCGACCATTATCATCATGGAACGGCCGCCCACGAGGATTTCGTGCTGGTTCTCGGCCAGGCATTCACGGCCAGGCTCGCAGATGTCGTTGGGCGAGGCCATGCCTGTGTTGGCAAACACGTGCCACTGCATGCCTTCGGGGAGCTGGGGCAGTTCGAAGCCGTGCATTTCCCAGTGCATGTTCATGGCCACGTAGATGAAGTCGTCGGGCTGGCCATCGGTTTCGGCATAGCGGCCGTTGAGCATGAAGGCGAGGGTGAGGTTGTTGTAGCCCGAAGCGGGTTCCCAAGCCTTCACGCCGTGCCAGGAAATGTCGGGATACCCGAGGTTGCGGAAGTCGCAGTAGCCGAGGTGGTACTCGTAGCGCAGCACCTTGTGCTGTCTTCTGAAACGGATAATCTGGCGGAAGAAGCGGTAAAGGTCGGCATTCTTCTCGAGATTGTTCCAGTCGAGCCAACCTATCTCGTTGTCCTGACAGTAGGCGTTGTTGTTGCCAAACTGAGTGTTGCCCATCTCGTCGCCAGAGAGGACCATGGGGATGCCTTGACTCACCATGAGGAGAGAAATGGCATTCTTGATTTGCTGGTGGCGTAGGAAGTTGATGCCGGGGTCGTCACATTCGCCTTCCCAGCCACAGTTCCAGCTGTTGTTGTTGTTCTCGCCATCGCGGTTGTCTTCGCCGTTGGCTTCGTTGTGCTTTCCGTTGTAGGACACGAGGTCCATCAGGGTGAAGCCGTCGTGGGCCGTGATGAAGTTCACGCTGGCCTTGATGCCGCGGTTCTGTGAGGCATAGAGGTCGGGCGAACCGACCAGGCGCTCCTTGACATCCTGCAACACGTGCTCGTCGCCCTTGAGGAAGCGGCGGATGGCATCGCGGTACTTTCCGTTCCATTCGGCCCAGCGACCCCACGAGGGGAAGGAGCCTACCTGGTAGAGACCGCCTGCGTCCCAAGCTTCGGCAATGAGCTTGGTCTTGCCCAGGATGGGGTCGTGGGCCAGGGACTCGAGGAGGGGCGGGTTGGACATGGGGCAGCCGTTCTGGTCGCGGCCGAGGATGGCGGCGAGGTCGAAGCGGAAGCCGTCGATGTGGTAGTCGGTCACCCAGTAGCGAAGACTCTCCACTATCATGTCGCGGACGTTGGGATTGTTGCAGTTCAACGTGTTGCCGCAGCCACTGAAGTTGAAGTAGTAGCCGTCGGGTGTGAGCATGTAGTAGGTCTTGTTGTCGATACCGCGGTAGGAAATGTACGGACCGTTCTCGTTGCCTTCGGCGGTGTGGTTGAACACGACGTCGAGGATGATTTCGATGCCGTTGGCGTGCAGCTGCTTGATGAGGTTTTTCAGTTCGTCTACCTGCATGCCGAAGCGTCCCGTGGAGGCGTAGGCGGCCTTGGGGGCGAAGAAGCCCACGTTGCTGTAGCCCCAGACGTTGTAGAGCATGTGGCCGTCTACGGGAGAAGGCTTGCTGTTCTCAAACTCGTCAAACTCATGGATGGGCATGAGTTCCACACAGTTCACGCCGAGCTCCTTGAGGTAGGGGATTTTCTCTGCAATGCCGGCGAAGGTTCCGGGATGCTCCACGCCTGCAGCTGCGCCACAGGTGAAGTTGCGCACGTGCATCTCGTAGATGACGAGGTCGTTCACGGGGGTTTCGAGGGGCTGGTCGTTTTCCCAGTCGAAGTCGTCGAATACCACACGGGAGCGGTACTGATAGGGGCAATTCCAATCGGGCGGCGTGCCCCACACATCGCGGCCCACGATGAGCTTGGCATAGGGGTCCATCAGGATTTTGGTCTTGTCGAAACGGTGACCTTCCTGCGGATTGAACGGACCATCCATGCGGAAGCCGTACTCGATGTTCTCATAGTCGAGGTCGAAGACCATCATGGAGAACACGTTGCCGATGCGGAATTCTTTGTAGAAAGGAATTTCCACGAAGGGCTCGTGCTCGTGGTTGTGGAAGAGCACGAGTGTACAAGCCGTGGCATAGCGCGAATAGATGGAGAAGTTCACGGCATTGCCGATTACCGTGGCGCCGAAAGGATAGGGGCGTCCTGCCCGCAGCTTCAAGCCCTCGAACTCATGGGTTGGGAAGAGGTCTACTCTCTGCATGGTTTATCCTATTTGTTATTTGCAATCTTCAACCGTGTCGAAGTATTTGAAGAATTGGGCAAAGCCTGTGATTTTCATCACGTCGCGCACCTCGTCTGACACGCCGACCAAAAGCACTTGGAGCTTGCTGGAAGCGGCCACTTTGTAGGCATAGAGCATCACCCGCAAACCGGCACTGGAAACGTAGGTACACTCCGTGAGGTCGAGAATTACATTCTTGCCCTGGTCGAGGAGGGCAAGAATGTTTTGCTGTTCGGTCTTACTGGTGGAGGAGTCGAGCACTGCACCCACCTTATACACTTCTGTATTCATGCGGCTATCCTTTGGGGGTGAGTTCTACCTTCACTTTGGGGCGGTATTCTACGGCGGGAAGCTGTATGGTGAGCTTCTCGGCGTCGAAGTGGTTCCACTCCTTACCGTCAATCCACACCTTGCTGATGGTCACGCTGCCCACGGGCAGGATGTCGGGCTGCACGCGGAGCACATTGTCCTTGAAGCCATTGATCATCGGCTTGAAGTAAAGGGTGAGGGGTTTCTTCGTGTTGAGCAGGTTGGTGTAGGTTGCTGCGAGGTAAGCGAGTTCCACGGAGTGGTAAGCGCTCATGGAGTGGCTACCCTTCTTGCGCTCCGTGCCGAGCAGGTAGGGAAGGCCATTGGCGAGCACGTTGAAGTAGACGGCGCCGTCTTCGTGGTCGAGGAAGTAGGTGTTGTAGAAGGCTGCGGATTCGCGGGCGTACTTCAGGTATTCTTCCTTGCCGAGGATGCCGTAGAGGATTTCGTAGGCGAGGATGGCCTGTTCCTGCTGCCACCATGCCTTGCGGTCGTGCCAGGCGAAGCGGTAGTATTCCTGTCCTTCGTGGAGGCGGCGTTCCATCACGTCGTACCAGCCGCCACGCTGCACGTCCATACCCACCTTGGGCATGACTTCGGCGATGTGTTCGGCAAACTCTTCGTAGGACTGCTTCGGGCAGATGCTGTTGATACGCATCAGGTTCCAGGCAATCTTGAGGTTGTGGCCTACTACGGCACGGTCCTGCTGCCAGCCCCAGGTGAGGTCGTGGCTCCAGTCGTCCATGAAGCGTTCATTGACGAAGGGACTGTTCTCGTAGTCGGGGAAGTGCGAGGTGATGGTGTCGGCCGTATATTCGAGGAAGTCCTTGTACTTCTCCTCGCCCGTGGCCAGATAGAGGTTGATGAGATAAGCAGGAGCATGGTCGCCCACGGAGTTCCAGTTCTTGCGCATACGGTTGGGACCGAGGCTGCTGCTGTCGGGGCTGAGCATCACGGGGTCGATGTGGGAATAATAGCCTTCGCCCTTCTTGTCCTTGAAGAAGCGTTCGAAGAGGTCAACGGTCAGCTCGGCATCGCGCAGGATGGAGGGGTCGCCATTGATGCGGTAAGTCTGGATGGGGCCGGCGAGGGCGTAGATTTGCTCATACATGGGGATGGCGTCGTAGTCGTCGCCAAACTCTGATGTGAAGATTTTCTTCTCCTTGTCGCCATCGATGTCGATGCCGTGGTACCAGTAGACCACATTTTCGTCCACATCGTAGAAACGCATGTGCTTCTTGAGATATTCCACGCCTTTCTCTGCTGTTTCGAGGAAGATATCCTCACCCGTGAGCATGAAGGCAGAAGCCATACCGTAAATCATACGCGAGATGGTATCGGTCTCCTGGCGGAAGGAGTTCACTTCGCGCTTGCCACCGAGGCTCACGGCGGTGCGGTACTTCTCGTAGTTGATGTCGCCGTCACCGAACTGCGCATTCACGAAGAAGTTGCAGATGCTCTTGGCCTGGTTGATCCACCAGTTCGACTCTTCGAAGCGGAACTTGCCGGGCTCGCGCTCGGGGAAGTCAATTTGCTTGGCCTCGAAGCTATAGTTGCCGTCGTGTTGGGGGTAGAAGATGCCAAAGACGAAAGCCATGCGGCCCTCCTGCGAGAGGAATGTGTAGAGGTTGCCCGTAGCGTCCTGATAGGGCTCGTCGAGGTTGCGCAACAAGCGGGCGAAGGTCGTGTCGGTCAGTGCCACGGTGAACACGCGCTTGTCGGAGGTAGTGAGTCGGAAGGTCTTTTCTCCTTCGTTGAAGTCGCTCACGTAGCCAGCGATGAGGTCGGTAAACTCGAACTGCATGGGGCTGGCAGGCTGAAAGGTTTTGAATTTGTCTGTCATATAGGTACGCTGTTAGTATTATTTCAATCGTTTAATCATGAGCGTAGTGATGTCGTCGCTCTGGGGCTCATCGCCCGCAAAATCGTGGATATCCTCGAGCAGGGCTTCCGTGATTTCCTGGCTGCCGGCACCGGGCACGCTCTTGAGCGTCTTCTCCAGGCCCGCCTCGCCAAACTGCGTTTTCTCGGGATTAAAGGCTTCGGTCACGCCGTCGGTGTAGAGCACGAGGGTATCGCCGGGCTCGAGCGTGAGGGACGCATTCTTGTAGACGAAATCGTCGAACACGCCCACGATGAAATTCTGCGACAAGGGCAGGGCCTCCACCTGGTTGTTGTGCTTCAGCACGTAGGGAGGGTTGTGCCCTGCGTTGGTGTAGTCAATCTCACCCGTTTCGAGGTTGTAGATGCCATAGAAGACAGTCACGAACATCGAGTCGAGACTTTCCTTGCAGAGCAGTTTGTTCACAATGTTCAGGCACTCGTGGGAAGGCAGTCCGCGCAACCCCGTGGCGCGCAGCAGCGTGCGGCTCACGGCCATGAAGAGGGAGGCCGGTACGCCCTTGCCAGACACGTCGGCGATGACGAAGCCCAGGTGGGTCTCGTCGATTTGGAAGAAGTCGTAGAAGTCGCCGCCCACTTCCTTGGCAGGCGTCATCGAGGCGAAGATGTCCACCTGCGCCTTGAGTGCGGGGAAAGGCGGAAACTTGCGGGGCAGGATAGCCTGCTGGATTTCGCCTGCAATGGCAAGGTCGCTCTTGATGGACTCCAGCTGGCGGTGTTCACATTGCGATTCCTTGACGAAATTGATTTGCTCGATGGCCTTTTCGATGGTGCGCGAGAGGTCGTCGAGGTCAATGGGCTTCGTGGCGAAGTCGAAAGCGCCGTTGTTCATGGCCGAGCGGATGTTCTCCATGTCGCCGTAGGCCGACACCATGATGCACTTCAGGGCGGGGTCTCGCATCTCGTTGATGCGGGTGAGCAGGGTCAGACCGTCCATCTCGGGCATGTTGATGTCGCTCAGGATGATGTCGAAATCTTTCTTCTCCAGGAGGAGCTGAAGGGCCTCCAGGCCGTTATGGGCAAAGGTGAACTCATATTCTCCCTTGCGTATCTTCCTTCGGAAATACTGGGTGAGCAGGATTTCCAGGTCCAATTCATCGTCTACGCTTAATATCTTGACAGGCATGATTGTCTAAATTAAATTTGTATCGGGATGTTCTAAGGGATATTCTCATTCTTGTCTCATTCATGCACGGGGCGGATGTTGCGGCCACTGGCCCGCGTAAAGCCTGTGCCCAACGACCACGACTTGGGGTTGATGAAGAGTCCCTCGCCATACGCATCGCCTTCGTCGTCCAGCGTCGAAGTCCAATAGAAGCCGCGCATGTTCACGAACTCCATCGAGTGCTGCCACATCGTGCCGCCCATGGGCAGGTAGATGCTATTGCCGTTCGGCCCAGTCACGCGGCAGCCCTTTTGTTCTCCGATGAGTTCCAGGTTCCACGTACACACATTGAGCAACTCCTCCACCTCTTCCACGGTAGGCATTCGCCAGCCTTGTCCCCAGAGCTGTTGGGCCGCATCGTCTTCGGGATCAAGCGAAGTCTTGCCGTCCACCGTGCCAAATTCGGCATTGGTGCAATACTTGGTGAACGACTTCGGCGTACCCTTGCAGTGCTTGTAGTTGGTGAAGTCGTAGAAAGGTTTCGTAACGGTTTCGCCCCAAGCGTAGAGCGTGCCCGGCAATTCGGGACTGGGCGCACCGATGTTGCACGAAGCCCATTTCAGCCCCGAGGGCAACCCGAGGTCTACGGCAACTGCGGGCACACTGCTACCCGAAATCACGGCACGCACGCAGTGGCCCAAGGCTCGTTTGCCATCGTTCAGCACCTGCTGTTTCGGAGAGATGGAGAAACCCCAGGCCTGGTTGTTGTCTTCGGAGAGATTGGAAGCCCAATAGTAAGCAGCCACCCCCTGGTATTGCAGTTCCTCCTTGTTGATGGTTCCGCGGCTTTCAAAGCGGATGGACTTTCCGTTCACGGTGCTCGTGAACACAAACACGTTGCCGCTTTCTTCCTTCAGCACTTCCACGGTGCAGTACTTTTGCAACTCCAGCCACTGCAGGGTATCGGGCGTTTCCCAGCGGCCGCCCCACAAGACGGTTGCCGCATCGTCTTCGGGTTGCAGGCGTTCGATACCGTCCGTAGCCCCGTCCTTGCCGTAGCTTGCATTGTTGCAATACTTGATAATCTGGTTGTCTTCGCCAGCAGCGTATTTGTAGTTATTCACGTAGAACGTTTCCTTGGAAGCCGTTTCGCCCCAGGCAAAGAAATAGGAGTCAACGCCATTGACGGGAGCGGACACATCGTCCTGTGCCCACAGGGTGCCCGAGGGCAGGCCAAGATCCACGTAGGTATGACCTCGATGGTCACCGGGAACCGTCCAGTCAGCGGGTTCCGAGGGAGGCTGGACCACTTCGTCATCATCGCTACAAGCGACATTAAAGGCAAGCAAGAGGCTCAGGGCCACAAAGAAATGTTTCTTGAAAAGATACATGCGTATAGTATTTTAGATATTCTTTAAAGTGCAGTTATTTGGGTATTTTTAGCTGAACGGGACCGACCAATCAGTTCTCCAACGGTTTGCGCGGAAGTGTGCGTGCAAAGCAGAGCACGAGGAGGCCGATGGCGAGGGTTGTCGCAGCAGACACGAAGAAGCGCATGCGGCAGTCATCGCCCGAGTTGCCCGCCACGAAGAGGTCCGTGTAGAGCGGAGAGATGAATTGGCCCAACTGCGCCACCGACATGATGATGGCCACGCCGAGGGTGCGCTGGCGCGGCGTGACGATGCGGGGCAGGAAGAGGGAAATGGGAGGCAGGGCAAATCCGCCGCCGAGGCCCACCACGAGACAGCCCGCCATGAGCACGGCGAAGTTTTCGGCCAATCCGATAATCACGTAGCCCAAGGCCATGATGAGGGTGGCGAAGGGCATGGTCCAGTCCTTCAGGTTGCGCATGATCCAAGCCAAGGTGATGCCCGCAATGATGGCTGGAATACGCATGAGCGAGAGGGCGTAGCCACACTGCTTGGCATCCCCGATGCCCTCCACGTCCATAAAGAGGGCGAGGTCGGTGTTGATCACGAAATAGCAGGCGAATATCATCATGGCGAAGAAGGCCAGGACGAAGAGCTTCTTGCTCAATCGCTGTTTGCCCTGTTCGCCCTGCCGGGGCTGCTGCGGAGGGATGGAGGGCAGGAAGAAGAAAGTGAGGACGAGCGACACCAGCACGAAGGCGTAGCAGAGGAAGGAGTAGCGCCAGGAGATGCTGGCCAGGATACCCGAGAGGCTCATGAACACGAGGCCGCCCAACTGGTTCGAAGCGCCCTGAATGCCCAAGAGCTTGCTGCGCTTCTGGGTGTCTGGGGCGAAGTCGAAGATGAGGGAGGTTGAAAGAGGCGTCATGATGCCCAACCCCACCCCGAAGAGCACGCGCATCAACAGCAGCAGACGGAAATCATTTACAAAACCGCCGGCCACACCAAAGATGAGGAAAAGCGCCATACCCGTCAGCAAGAGTTTCTTCTTGTCAATCCGCGCGGTGAGGCGGGCCGAGAAGAGCCCGATGGGCATCATCACCAAGGTCGGCAGCGTGAGCACCAGCTTGGCCTGCGTGGCGGAGATTTCGGGGAAGGCTTCCTTGATGGCCGCCAATGCGGGCGAAACCGCTGTGGGGGCCATGATGGTGAGCAGCGATATGGAGAGTATCGAAGGTATGAGCAGTTTCGAGGGTTTCGACATGATAGCTTCAGTTTTGTTGTCGTGATGAGGGAGCTGTAACACTCCGGCTCTTGATGTAGCGAAGAGGAAGAAGACAGGCAGGCGCTCCGCTCTTCCTCTCTGCGGTCTTTACAGGAACATACGCGAGGGCTTGCCCACGGTGACACTGAGGCGAAGGAAATTCACCAAGCCTCCCGTGTACGAAGGCTTGTCTGCGTTGTAGTACTGCCAGATGAACTGCGGGGTGCAGTAGTAGGTAAGCACGAGTCGCCGGGTGATGTTCACCTTGAGGTAGGCACAGAGGTTGAGCGCTGTGAAGCGGTCGGTCAGCGCGCCCTGCACCTCGCCTTCGAGTCCCGCCTGCGCCAGCCATTTGAGCGAGGGCCACAGCTTTGCGGGGCGGATTCGCAGGCCCGCAGCGGTGGTGAAGGTTTCGCGGAAGGAGTCGCCTTTGTCTGTCACCACGGGGGCCATCTGCTTCAGAAAGTCGAAGTTGCCGCCCGTGTGGGGAATGACTCCCGTGAAGCCGAGGTTGCCGCCTGCATTGAGGAAATACGTGGTAGTCGGGCCTTTGAAGGAGGCTTCGGCCTCGTAGGAGAAGTAGGCATCCTTGCCCTTGAAGGTGGGGATGTATTTGGTCATGTCTGCCTCGAACTGGCGGTTCACGGAGACGATGGCTGCCACCTGTGTATGGCGGGGGAGCTGCTGGTGGATGCCCGCATAGACGGCTTTGAGGTTGAGGTCCTTGAACACGGGCTTGAGTCCGATGAAGAACGAAGGGCCTCCTTTCTTCTTGAAACTTCCGTCAAACTCGATGGCGTCGTTCACGAATATTTTGCGGCCGTAGACGTGCGCGGAGCTTTCTTCCAGGGCAATGCGGCCGAAGAACTGCGATTCGGAGACGGAATTGACCAGGCGTCCCACACGGAACTTGAAGTTCGTGTTGAAGAAGTGCTCCACTTCCAGGTTCGTCACGGTCACTATCGACTCGGCGTTGCCCGACTCGTTGTTGATGAACGAAATGATGGAGTAGACGTTGGTCCGTTCAGGAAGGGCGGAAGAAAGCATGAGGTCGGCGCGTTGGCGATAGTACGACTTGTTCTTCAGCCCATGCACGATGCCGTCGTCGTTGGCCGTGGCGTCAATGAGGTCCTGCGCCAATTGCAGGCCCACATTGACCACATTGATTTTCGAGATGTCCACGTCGAAGCCTTCACTCGTCCGGGCATAGTCCTCCGCCGCGTTGAAGGTGGAGTCGTTCTCCAGGCTCACCTCAAAGTTTTGGGCTTGGGCAGCAGTGAAGGCAGCCAGGAGCATGGAAAGGGTCAGCACACTTCGGCGAAGGGCCGTGCTGAAGTTTGGATAGAGAAGGTTCTTCATGGGACAAGCTATATTATATTAAGGAGTATATTCGGTTGGGATTAGACCTTGCCCAGGTTGAAGGGCGGGTAGACCTGGCTGTCCACGAGCACGTCAATGACGCAAGGCTTGCCCAGGTGGATGGCTTCCTGCAGGGCGGGCACGAACTCGTCGAGCTTTTCCACGCGGTAGCCCTTCGCGCCGCAAGCTTCGGCATACTTCACGAAGTCGGGGTTGTCAAACTGCATGTAAGCCTCGTCGTTGTACATGTTGAGCAAGAACTTCTTGATGATGTTGAACTCGCTGTTGTTGAAGATAATCCACACCACGGGGATATTGTACTGCACGGCGGTCATCAGTTCAAAGCCCGCCATCTGGTAGCAGCCGTCGCCTACGCCGGCAATCACCACCTTGTCGGGGTTGGCACACTTCACGCCGATGCAGCCATTCGTGTGGCTTGCCATCGGGCCGAAGCTACCGGGATTCTGGTAACGCTGGTTGCCGTTCAGCTGGAGGTAGGCGCTGAGCCAGAGCATGTGGGAACCGGCATCGCCCATAACGATAGCGTCCTTGGGGAGGTTCTCGGAGAGCAGGCGTACCATGTCGCCGGGGAAGATGCGTGCCGCGTCGGTATGGGGAGCTTCTTCAAAGAACTTGCCGGTCGGGAGAACGGGCTTGGCCACGGGAGCTGAAACCTTCTGTTCGAGCTTTGCGAGCAGGGCCTTCAGGGCAGGTTTGGCATCGCTCACCACGCGCACGTCAGCCTTGTAGACCTTGTCGATTTCGGCGGGGTCGATGTTGATGTGTACCAACTTCTTGCCAGTGTAGAGGTCTTCCTTAAAAGCGAAAGTGGCGTTTTGCGCATAAGAGTTGCCGACAGCCAACACCACTTCGGCCTGGTCAAACCATTCGTTGGCGGCCTTGTCGCCCGAAGTGCCGTACATGCCGAGGCAGAGCGGATGGTTTTCGGGCAGCAAGCCACGGGCATCCATGGTCTGCACGAAAGGTATCTGGTAGCGGTCGATGAGGGCGAGCAGTTCGGGGGCGGCCTCGCTTCTCACGCAGCCGTAGCCCACGAGGGCCAGCATCTTGCTCCCCTTCTCAATGGCCTGTGCCAAGAGGTCGGCGGCAGCGTCGAGTGCCTGCGTTTCGGGGAGCACGGGAGCCACGTGGAGGCGGATGGGACGGTAGTTGGTCACTTCTGCCGTGGTGATGTCCTTCGGGATGTGGATGTGGACGGGGCCGGGGCGGCCTTCAAAGGCCGTGTTGATGGCATCTTCGAGCACGTCGCAGGTATCTTCTGCACGCTCGAGGATGTACGATTTCTTGCAGGTAGCTGCAAACATGGCCTGCGAGTCGGGGGTACGGCTCAGGCCAGTCGATTCGTTGAGCGCACCCTTGCCACGCTGGCTCATGGACGTATAGCCCGTGATGGCGAGTATGGGGAGGGAATCGGAAAGGGCCACCGCCATGCCCGAGAATAGGTTGAAGGCACCCGGTCCGCCCGTGGCGAAACACACGCCGAGGTTTCCGGGGTTGAACATCGTATAGCCGCAGGCCATGAACGAGGCTGCCTGTTCGTTGCGGATGATGACGGTTTGGATTTTCTTAGAGTCGCGAAGGGCCAAAAGCATGGAGGCATTCACCTGTCCGCTTCCACCGAACACGTGGCTCACTCCAATCTCTTCCAATACTTTTACTACGGTTTGATTTACATCCATTTGACTGCTTGTGTATGTGCGGGTTACGCTATGAGTTGAATGACTTATTTATCTGTTTTCTCCGCCCAATCGGCCTCGTTGAACTTGTGGCGTGCTCCCGTGGCGGGAAGTTCGGAGAAGAGTTTGCCGCCTGTCGAAACCTCGTTGAGGGCATAGCCATTGAAGAAGAGGTAGACGCGGTCTTTGGGAACATTAGTGACCTCGGAGAACGTGGTGATAAACTTGTCTGCAATCACCTTCTTCTGCTCGTCGGTCATCTCGATGCTGTTGATGATGATTGCGGGCATGGTAGAGGGGAAAAGGGGAATGGAGGGCCGTGCAGCCCGGTCCGGACTGCACGACTCTCCTGGAATGGAATTCGGTTAGAGAGAGTTGAGCACCTTCACGATCATGTCGCCGTAGGCGATAGAGGATTCCACGGAAGTACCCGTGATGAAGGGATGGTCGTAGTAAACCTGGGGATCTTCGCGGCTCGTGTTGATGCGGGCGATGCATGCGCCGTTGGGGCCTACAGCGTCGCGTACGAGGTCTTCAATCGGCCAGAGGAAGCCGGGAGTCACCACGTTCGTGCCGGCGTTGTCGGGCGTAGCGCCGTAGAGGTCGTAGCTCATGGCCATGCCGGGGCCGTAGAAGTCCCAAGCGCGGGGGTGGGCACAGATCTTCTTGCCGTAGATGATGGACTTGTAGTCGTTTTCGGGGTCGCGGAGGAACACGAAGGCAGAAACGGCGTAGCAGAGAGCTGCCACAATCTTGCCGCTCTTATAAGCGTCCATGATGAGCTTGTGGAGTTCCCAGCAGTTGCACATGTCAAGCATGGCACCGGGGCCACCCGTCAGGGCGATACAGTCGTAGTCGGCCATATTGGCTTCGGAGAACTTCAACGGGTGTGCCCATTCGTCGCCGTCGACGAGTTCCTTGCAGCGCTTGCAAACCCAGTCGGGGTTCGTCTTGATGTTCTGCACGCCGTCCACGAAGTCGGGGTCTACACTGATCTGGAAGGGAAGGGGCTTCTTGCCCTGGGGAGTAGCGAGCGTTACTTCAAAACCTGCCTTCTTGCAGGCATCCCAAGGAGCTTGGAGTTCTTCACCCCATGAACCCATGTTTGTGGCGATGATTAAGACTTTCTTTGCCATAATGTTGATGAAAGGTTTAGTTAGACAATTAGGTATTTGAAATAGTTTGTATTCGGTTTATTCGGTCACGGGGCGGATGGCCTGCCCGCTGGTGCGGGGATGGGGATACCACCGGGGCTTGGCCGCGAAGGCGCCGTAGTTGAAGGCCGTAGTGGTTTCGTCGACCGTTCCCTCGTAGGTGCCTTGGGGCACGTAGGGCGGCGTGGCCGTAGGGTCGGCCGTGGCACTCCAGTACCACAGGCTCTTGCCGCGCCCGCCGGCAAAGGAGGCCGCGTGGCGATAGCCCGTGGCAGGGAGGCGGAGCGTGTTGGTCGTCACCCGGCGTCCGTTCGCTTCGACCGTGTAGACATATTCGAGTCCGTATGATGCGCCGTTCTCTTCCCAGACCGAAGCGTTGGGCAAGAGGGTGGCATACTCTTCGCTGCTGTCTTCAAAGGCGGCAAACTCGTTGTGCGGGCCGAAGCCGCCTGTCGGCACGCGCCACGTACTGCCGAGCTGGGCCCGGGCGATGTCGAAGCGCGCTGCGCCGCTCACGTCGTAGGCGATAATGTCGCCGTCTTTCTGCCCCGTGGCGGCCACGTAGGCATTGAGGTTGTTGTAGAGCATGAGGCCCGAAGCGTCGCCGAAGCCGTAGAGGTCCCAGCGGCTTCCCTGCGGCAGTGCCGCGTAGGCATCGGTCACATCTGCCACCAGGCGGCTGTCCTGCCCCACAAAGGGGGAACTTTGCTGCGCCTCAAGCCTACTTTCCTCGGCCGAAGCTATGTGGAATGCAGCCTGGGTGGCACCATCGCCCGCACCATTGGTCTTCACGGCAATAAGGTTGCCCGTGGCCCAATAGATTGGCTCTTGGCCCGCCACGCCATCCTTGTCCACACCCATGTAGAGGGCCACAATCCAATCGTTGCCCAATCCCGTAGCGTCAAGCGTGGAACCGGCTTCCTTGTCGGGAAGGGTAATCTGCCGCGCCAGGGCCTCGGCGGCGGAGAGGCGGTGGAAGAACTTCGCCACTTTGGGAATGCAGAACCAGAGATTCTTTTCGGCATATTGCAGCATGTCGATACTGAGGTGCGCCTCACCCTTGCTGTCAATCGTTCCCAGGGCAAAGGGCTGGGTGTCTCCTTCGAGACCCACCTGAAGCGGCAGCCCCTCGTAGTTGTCGTCCACGCCCTCGGCGAGCGTGTAGACGGTGAACGACTTGGCGATTTCTTTCTCCTTGTCGTCTGAGCAGGCCGACAGCACGACACTGGCCAGGAGAAGGAGGCTACAAGAGCGGAATATCTGTTTCAGCATACAACGGAGGTAAGGGATGGAGAGAAGAAGCAGTTACACGAGGTCGCAAGTGAAGCCCTGTTCCTTGGCCTCTTCGGTCTGGCTCACCAGGGCGGCCTTGTCGGCCACGGGAAGGGGCGCGCCGTCGGCATCGAGCAGGTGGAGCTGGGCGAAGTCGAAGTGTCCGCTGCCGCACACGAAGAGGTCCTTGGTCTGGGCGAAGTCGCGGGCTGCCGTGCGCCAGGTGCCGATTTCGATGTGGTAGGGGAAATCCTTCTTGGCCTGGACGTTGGCCCCGATTTCGGCCACGGTGAAGTCGTAGGGGCCGGACTTCGTCACCGTAATCGTACCGTTGTTCTCGAAGTGGTGGATTTGTTCCTCCATGCCCACCATTTCGCTGTAGATGCCGAAGGCCACGGCTTGGGGCGTGGACTCTTCGCTGCCCTCGAGGTGGATTTTCACCGTGCCGTTGTTGATAATGGGCGGCATGTGCACCTGGTTGGGGAGCGAGTGTTCGTAGAAGGCGCAGGCCAAGGGGTAGGACTGGTAGAGGAACGACACCTTGTTCACGATGAAGCGGGCACGCGACACGATGTCGATGCTACCTTCGTTGAGGATGCGGGTTCCCGTGAAGCGCGCCAGGGTCATGATGCGCCCCGTGGAGTTCACGTAGATGTGGCCATAGTTGGCAATGAGTCCGCCCACACCCGTGGTGGCCAGCACGCGCACTGTGGCAGCACGGTCGAGTTGGAGGTGGATGTCGCCGTGGTTCAGGATGTTCGTGTTGTTGGCCGGCACAGCGATGGCGCGGGCCTGCGTGTTGAACGAGCCGTTGCCCACGATTTCGATGCGGCCGTGGTTAAGGACGGTGGAGTTTTCGCCAGCCACGAGGGTTTCGCCATAGACGGCGGTCTCGGTGTCGATGTCGTGGTCGAAGACGATGCGGATGGTGCCCTCGTTGATGATGAGCGAATCCTTGCCTGCAGCCATGGCAAAGCACTTCACGAAGCGGTAAGTGCCCTCTTCGTCCTCGGTGGACTTCTTCACCTTGTCGCGGAAGGCTTCCACCATTTCCTTCATGTGGATTTCAATCACGCCGCGGTTGATGAGCGTGGCGTTGGGTACGAGCTTTTGCTGCCCGGGGCTTTCGGGGTCCTCCTCGAGGGCGGCCATGCCATAGAGGGCGATGTTGCGGCCCACCAGCACCTTGCCCGCGGCCACGGCGCGCTCAGTGACGTCGGCCAAGTTGCCGGGGAGGGGTTGGGTGATGAGGATATGCTGGTTGTTCACACACACTTGGCCTGCGCCCGTGCGGAGGCTTTCGTGCGTCAGTGTGAGAGTTGGGTTGTTCGTGTCCATTGCAGGTATAATTAGGGAAGTGTTCGTCGTACAATCCTTGCGGTGGTTATTGGAGGGCAGCCGTCCGGGCTTCCTTGTCCCAGACGAGCGTGTAGTCCAGACTGGCGGCTTTCACCGTCAGGTTGTCGTAGTTGCTGTACTCGAAGCGGAAGCCGGCCTCTGCCCCTGCGTTGTAGACGAGGGCTTCGGGGGCAATGCTGTAGGGGGTACCCGGCACGTAGTTGTCGGCCTTGCCGAGCGTCAGTTTTCCGCCCGCATAGTTCATTTTCACGCCCTTGGCCACGAAAAGGTCCTTGGTACGGGCGAAATCGCGCAGGGTGGTGTTCCAGCGGACCAGGTGGATGTTGCATGCGCCGGTCTGGGAAAGGCTGCGACCCATAAAGCCGGCTTCGCCGAGGAGGAAGGGAACGGAGGTGAGGTTGTTCACGTAGACATGCCCGTCGTTTTCCAGGTTCACTTCCAGTTTTTCAGCCCCTGCGCCCATGAGGTCGCAAAGTATGCCGTAGCCTTGGCGAAGGGGGTCGGACTGTGCCGTTCCCTCCATGTTGATGGTGATGGTGCCGCGGTTGATCATCGAGGGCATCTGGGCGCGGCTGCCCTGAAGGGGTTCGTAGAGTCCACACACGAAGCGGTCTTCTTCGGTGACGATGGTTGCGTAGCCGCGGGGCATGTCGACGGAGGTCACCTCGATGGTTCCGTTGTTGATGAGGTTGCTGTTGCCATAGCGGGTGCAGCAGAGCACTTTGCCGGGGAGCTTCATGCGCATCACGCCGTCGTTGATGACATTCGAATTGTTGCCTCCCGTCGTGATCATGCGGGCGTCTTCGGTCATGTCCACTTCGGCGGTCATTGTGCCCGTGTTCCAGGCGGAGATATTGTCGCCAAAGGTGGCCATGCCGCGCAGGCGGGTGGCTACGGAACCGTTGCCGTAGAAGTGTATCTCACCCCGGTTGATGAGCGAGGAGCCGGGGCCGCCCGAGAGGGCCATGGCGTAGACGGTGATGCGCGAACTGGGGTCGTGGTCGAAGTAGACGTTGATGGTGCCTTCGTTGATGATCATGCTGTTCTTGCCGCCGTACATGACGAGCACGCGCAGGTACACGTATTTCTTTGTCTTGTCGGAGAGGGTGTTGATGAGCGGGCCGTAGGCTTCGACGATTTTCTTCGTATGCACGTTGATGGTGCCGCGGTTGATGAGGGTCACGTTTTCGACGGTGCGCGTGGAGTCTGTGGCCATGCCGTTAAGGGCTACACCGGCCATGCCGCTGCAGTTCAGGGTGGTCTCGACAACGCGGCCGTTTTCGTTCATGATGGTCGAACTCATTTCGAACACAACGTCGCTGCCCTCGCCCTGCCCCACTTCGATGGTGCGGTCGTTGATGAGCACGGTGTTGCTCTGGTCCGTGGTCACGGGACGGGTGGAAAGGCTGGGCGTGGGAAAGTCGGGGTCGTAGTCGTCATCGTCGTCGCTACAGGAGAATAGGAGTCCGAGCGTAAGGACAACGGGGAGCAGCCAAAAGAGGCGGCGGAAGGATGTGTGGATTTTCAGCGTCATGAGGTAGTGAGGGTTCTTATTTTTCTGAAGGATAGATTACGTGGAGCGTGTCGCCGCGCTGCTGGGCGTCTTCGGTTTGATAAACGAGGTCGCGGAGGTCCACTTCCGCCCCTTCGGGCGCACCGTCCAGGCGGAGGTCGAGCTGGCTGAAGTCGAGCTGTGCGCTGTGGCAGGCGAAGAGGTCGCGGGTCTCGGCAAAGCGGCGGTAGCGGGTGTGCCACACGGGCACGTTGAAGCGGATGGGGTTGTCGGTGTGGCGCTGCATGTTGATGCCCACTTCGGCCGTCACGTAGCGCTGCGGACCTTCCTGCGTCACTTCGACGGTGCCCTCGTTGGCCATCACGCGCACGGGCGTTTCGCCGTGGTCCTGGTCCTCCATTTGGTAGTAGAAGCCGAAGGCGATGGCATCGGGACCGGAGGCTTCGCTGCCCACGAGGTGGACGCGGATGGTGCCGCGGTTGATGACGGGGGCGGGGAGTGCCGTGCCCGGACGGAAGTGCTCGTAGAGACCCGTGGCCATGGGCGGGAAGTTGAAGAGGTAGGGTATCTTGCCTTCGATGAGGGTGGCCAAGGAGGTCACGTCGATGAGTCCGTCGTTTACCATCTGCGTGCCTGTGACGCTACCCAGGGTCATCACGCGACCGGCCACGCGGATGCGGATTTCGCCTTTGTTCCAGAGCGAACCGCTCATGCCGGCGGTGTGGAGAATGCGCGTCTGGAAGGCGCGCTCGACATCGACGGTGATGAGCCCTTCGTTCACGACATGGAGGTGGTTGGCCACGCCGCCCACGCCGCGCACGAGTGCCTGCCAGGAGCCGTTGCCCGTGAAGTGGATTTCGCCCCGATTGATGAGGTGGGAGTTGGCTTCGGCCCACATGGCGCAGCAGTACATGGTGGTCTCGGCGTCGGCATCGTGGTCCATGACGATGTTTATGCGCCCTTCGTTGATGAGCAGTGAGTTCTCGCCCGCCGCCATGGCGTAGCCGCGGAGGGCATCGACGTGGTAGGCATCACCAAGGGTCTGCTGCTGCCGGATGTGGTTGGCATAGAGTTCGCTGAAGCGGATGGTGATTTCGCCTTTGTTCACGAGCGTGGCGTTCGGTGCGAGCATCATGTCGCCCGGCGAATGGGGGTCTTCGGTGAGGGCAACCATGCCGCAGATGACATCGTTCTGGAGCTTGCGGCTCACGTTGAACTGCGAGCCTGCCGCATAGCGGTAGATGAAGAGATTGTCGGCGCAGGGCTCGACAATGTCGAGGCGGTCTGTGTTGACGGCATAGACTCCTTGCTCCACGAGCATGGCTCGGCGGGAGATGTGTGTGGGGTGGGGCTTGCAGTCCATCGTGGTAGGCATGAAAGGTTAGCGGGAAGGTGGATTACTTGTCCCAGGGGAACTCGGTTTTCACGGGTGCGAACACGTCGATGGCTTCCGTTTCGCCCACAGCGATGAAGGAGTGGGGCACATTGGCGGGCACGAGATAGGCGTCGCCTTCGGAGAGTTCGAAGGTTTCGTCGCCGATGGTGAGGTGGAAACCGCCTTTGATTACGTAGCCGAACTGTTCCTGCGGATGGGTGTGGGTGCCCACTTCGCTCTGGTCTGCCATGTTCCAATGGAGGACGTTCATGTTATTTCCTTCAGCAAAGTCCTGGCGCACTACGCCTTTGCCCATGTCTACTTTTTCCACTTCTTTGTGGTTGATGACCATTTTTGCCATGATATCTTTCTGTTTGTTATGTTGTTTCTTTTGTTCTCCGTGTGGGAAGATAAGTCTGCGCGCTGCGTTTAGTCTGCCCACAGAAGCGTGGATTGGATTGTTTTAGAAGAAGAAGTCTTGGAAGACGCTCAGCTTGTGGTGGCCTTGGTCGTCGGTGAGGAATTGGAGTTTGTCCTCGCGGGCGAGCCAACCTACCGCCGCTGCCAAGTCGATGGTCTGGAGTTGCGTCTTTTCCTGCAGAGCCTCGAAGCTCAAGCCGTTGCGGTTGTCATACAGCATCCGCCAAACGATGCCGGCATTATTGCCGATAGATAGGTTGTCCATCATAATCTTTCCAATTAAAAGGTTAATAATTCAGGTTATTTCTCTGCTTTGCAGTTTCGGTATATTTTAACCTTGTTTTAGGCGTTTGTATTTGTTGTTGGCGTCCTTTTCGACAAGAGAATAGCTTTTAAGTATGCGGACGCGGCAGTGTAGGCGTGTATGCCTTGTTTGTTGGTCCTAAAAGATGGGGGCAAAAATAAAGAAGTATTGAATTATTAGCAAATTCGGGGGGGGTAAAAATCCAATGTTTAGATTTTTTAATATTACCACACTTTCTTTTTGCACACCTGGAAAATCCCATGTGCAAAAGCCAAGAAAACAAGACAACAGCGCTCCCTCCATGCTTTTACGCGCTATATATACGTAATTTATTCCCCGAAAAAACGCTTCACAGCTTCACAGAGTGGCCGTTTTTCAATCAGTATCAACGCAAAACAGTGTGAAGGGTAAACTCTTAAACCTTCACCGGTTTTCTTTCAGCGGAGCAGCGTGCAATACACCGTTTCGATATAGACGAAAAGCTTGCACCGAAACGACTGGCCGGGGCGTTCGACTCGGGTTGCGCAGGAGTAGAGCGCCAGTCCCAGGCTTTGGAGCGCCAACTCCGCCTTCAGGATTTTCTGTCGCAGCGATTGACAACGCTATGCGCCGACCTTTGGCTTCGATATTTATGCAAGGGACTGCTGTGAAGGGTCGAAATGCGGAGCCTTCACACTGTTTTGCCTTGATACTAAACACAAAACGGCCTTTATGTGAAGCTGTGAAGCGTATTTTCGGACTTTAAATAACGTATATAAGTACGGAGGTTATGAGGTGTTGCGCCTCGCGCAGGTTAGGAGGTTATAAAGTTACTTCAAAAGGGCAACGGCTGCCAAAGTGTAGCCTTGGGCTGGGGACAAAAGAAAGGACTTTCAGCCCTTTGCGTTGAACGCACGAAAATCCTCGGGCTTTTCATTTTGCACTGCACTTGCCTTGCAGTATCTTTGCTTCGCCAAGATAGGCGGCGGCTCGGCTGTGCATAAGAAAATCCTGCGGCTTTCTTTTGCACAGCTCTCGCCTTGCACTATCTTTCCAGAAAATAGGCTGCGGCT
>CAMGGA010000007.1 GCA_946055515.1 uncultured Bacteroidales bacterium | reverse complement strand
GGGGAGGAGATTTAAGGAAATGGGGAAGAAGGCGCAAATCACGGCTTGCGCCCAAAAGAAAAGAGGTGCTCAGGGCACCTCTTCAAAATCGACATATTGTCCTTCGTTTTTCTCAAATATTTTATTGTTGCGGCGCTGGCGCGAATTGCCTTTGCCCGTTTCGTGGTGGGCATTGCCCGCGGAGGCGGTGGAACCGGCCTGCGCGCTCCCCTGTGGGTCGGGGCGACGGCGCGTGAAGGTGCGGCCGGTGAAGATGTTGCGGCCGAAAAGGGCTTGGAAGAGCATGTTGGCAAAACCTATCACGAGGAATATGCCTCCGAAGATGATGATGAATAAACATCCGATAAGTCCGTTCATAAACGCTTGTTTGCTTTTTTCTCACCCTGCCTCGGGAATAGGCGAAGGGAGGTGTGGGAAATCAGTTGGGGCTAAGGGGTTACTCTTCTTCCTCTACAACTTTCGTGCCAATGATGTTTGTGACCACTGACATCATGATATAAAAAAGAATAACGACAGCAAAGCCCAGCCAGCGGAAGGCCACGAGCAGCGGGAGGCTGCAAAGGATGAAAACGTAGCGAACGAGGTTTCTCTTTACGCTGAAGTCCTTGAATTTGAGGGCAAACATGGGGATTTCGGCCACGAGCAGCCAGCAGGAGGCGAAGATGCCGGGCACAATCACGTAGAGCAGCCACGTCTGTGCATAGATTCCTTCTTTCACCAGGGAGAGGGCCAGGGAGGACCAGAAGAGGGCGTTGGCCGGCGTGGGGAGTCCGACAAACGTGGTGGTCTGGCGCTCATCGAGGTTGAACTTGGCCAAACGCAGGGCGGAGAAGGGGGCGATGAGGAAGGCCAGGTAGGGGATGTAGTCCAGATAGGGAATGCCGCTCAGGGGACAGTCGGCGTGGATGTTGGCGGGAAGGACGATTTGGCTCAGGAGGGAGAAGACCACGGCGGCGGGGGCGAAACCGAAAGTGATGTCGTCGGCCAGGGAGTCGAGCTCCTTGCCGATGGGCGAGGAGACCTTCAGCAGGCGGGCGGCAAAGCCGTCGAAGAAATCGAACACTGCACCGAGGACGATGAGCAGGAAGGCCCACAGGAACTCTTGCTGGAAGGCGGCGAAGGTAGCTCCGCAGCCTGCAAGGAGATTGCAGCAGGTGATGGTGTTGGGGATATGTTTCTTGATTGCCATGTGCGTTTTCGCTATGATGGATGAGTAAAAAAGGAAAGGGGCGGCCTTGCTTCACTTGGCCACCCCGACTGTATTTGGTTTGCTATGCTTCGGGCTGTTTCGGCCCTTCGGGCAGGAGGGCCACCACGGTCTGGTTGCCCACCGTGGCCTGTCCCATCTTCACCTTGACTTCGGAGCCCAAGGGGAGGTAGACGTCTACGCGCGAGCCGAACTTGATGAAGCCCATGTGCTCGTCGATGCAGCACTCTTCGTTTTCACGGGCGTAGGTGACGATGCGGCGCGCTACGGCCCCGGCTACCTGGCGCACGAGAACTTCGTGGCCTTCGGGGGTTTCGATGACTACCGTGGAACGCTCGTTTTCCGTGCTGGCCTTGGGAAGCCAGGCTTTGTGGAAGTTTCCGCTGTGGTGCTTGACCATTTTCACCTCGCCCTCGACGGGGAACCAGTTGGCATGGACGTTGGTGATGGACATGAAGATGGAAATCATGAGGCGACGGTCGTGGAAGTATTCGTTTTCCTCCACTTCCTCTATCACGACAACCTTGCCGTCGGCCGCAGCCACTACGGTGCGCTCCACATCGCCCTGGAACTGGCGGAGGGGACAACGGAAGAAATTCACCGCAATGCCGTAGAGCACCACGCATATCGCTGCCACCACGTAGACGGGCAGCAGACTGATGTCTTTGAGGAGGAAATAAAGAACCGCATTGAGCACAATGATAGCCAAGAGGCTATTGCGAAGGATGTCGTTGCCCTCGCTATGCAAGCGAATCTTCTTGATTTTGCGTTTTCTGACCATTATTCAGCGTAAGGTTGTACGGTGCCCGGAAGAGCCGGCAAACTGTAGGCGCTCTCAAAGCGCAAAGAAATATTGCCGCTACTGCCGGATAGCCTAATGCCAAGAGTGAAAAAGTGTTTGGATTGGATTTGGGGGCAAAAGTATAAAAAAAACTTATTCGGCGTGCGTTTTGTTCTACAAATAATACAAAAGTGGGGGTTAAGGGGCAAGAAACGGCCACTTTTCCCTACACAAAAGCCTGGGAAACTACGAAATGGCCGCTTCTTTCGCCAAAACGCTTTCGAGTTCTTCGGCGGAAAGGCGAAGGCGGAAGTTGCCTTTTTCGGCTATGGAAATGCCGCCCGTCTCTTCGGAAACCACAATGGCGAGGCAGTCGCTCTTTTGGGAGATGCCCAGCGCGGCACGGTGGCGCAGGCCGAGCGACTTGGGGATGTCGGTGTCGTGGGAGATGGGGAGGATGCAGCCGGCTGCCTTGATGCGCTTGTGGGAAATGATCATGGCGCCGTCGTGGAGGGGACTGTTCTTGAAGAAGATGTTCTCGATGAGGCGCTGGGTGACATTGGCATTGATGATGTCGCCGGAATTGATGATTTCGCTCAGTCCGACGTAGCGCTCCATCACGATGAGCGCGCCGACTTTCTGCTTGCTCATGCTCATGCAGGCCATAACGATGGGCATGATGTCTTCGCGGTGGACTTTGTCCTTTTCCTTCTTCGAACGAAAAAGCTGCACCATGAGGTTCACGCCAGGGCGGGAACCGATGGTGGAGAAGAAGTGGCGGATTTCTTCCTGGAACAGGATGATCAACGCCAACGAACCGACATTGACCAACTTGTCGAGGATGCCGCCAAGCAAACGCATCTCGAATATCTGGGACACGAAAATCCACACGACAATGAAGACGATGATGCCGCCGAAGATGTTGGCCGAACTGCTCTCCTTCATCAGCCGGTAGATGTAGTAGAGAAGGAGGGCTACAAGCAGGATGTCGACAAAGTCCTTCAGTCCGAATGAAATCATTGGGCAAACGATTTGAGCTTTAAGTACATTTTCTTGGCCTCGACTGCGGGGGCCACGTCGTGGACGCGCAGGATGTGTGCGCCCTTCAGAAGGGAAACGGTGTTGAGCACCGTGGTGCCGTTGAGGGCTGTCTGGGGGGTGCCGCCCACGAGCTTGTAGATCATGGACTTGCGGGAGATGCCGACCAGAAGGGGGCAGCCCAATTCGTGGAAATCCTCGAGGTGCTCCATGAGTTCGTAGTTGTGCTCGAGGGTCTTGCCGAAGCCGAAGCCGGGGTCTACGACCACATCGGCCACGCCCAGCTGGTGGAGAAGGTCTACGCGCTCGGCGAGGTGGACCATCACTTCGCGGCGCACGTTGTCGTAGTGGGGGGCCAGCTGCATGCTGCGGGGCACGCCCTGCATGTGCATCAGGATGTAGGGCACGCGGAGCTGGGCCACGGTGCGGAACATCTGGCGGTCCATATCGCCGCCCGAGATGTCGTTGACGATGTCCGCGCCTTCCTCTTCCACGGCCATGCGGGCCACGCTGGCCCGGAAGGTGTCGACCGACACGGGCACGTCGGGAAACTCCCGGCGCACCACGCGCAGGCCGCGGCGCAGGCGTTCCATCTCCTCTTCCTCGCTCACGTCTTCGGCCCCGGGGCGCGTGGAGTAGGCGCCGATGTCTATCATGTCGGCGCCTTCGTCCATCAACTGGTGGAGGCGGCGGCAGATATCGTCCTCTGCCTCGGTGCGCGAGCCGGAGAAGATGGAATCGGGGGTAATGTTGAGGATGCCCATCACCTGGGGTTCGTGCAGGCTGAGGAGTTGGCCGTGGATGGAAAGGGTAAACATGTAGCGCGGGTTTTGCAGACTATATATAATAAGGAGTGAACAACGGCGCCCGGTACGCGGGTGGTACGCTCGCCGGCCTTTCGGCTTGGAGAGAGGCGTTTCGGAGGCCCGAGGTCCATTTTATCACGGCAAAAGTAAGTCTTTCTTTTATTTTGACCCCCGAAAAAAGAGAAAAGACTTACTTTTGCTCATCGTTAAACTTCATTTGTGGATTATGTCACAGTTAGAACAACTCTATAGTCTCTATCGGAAATACCCCGTGGTCACCACTGATTCACGCCAGGCGGCGCCGGGTGCGCTCTACTTTGCCCTGCGCGGTGAACGCTTCGATGGTAACCAGTTTGCCCTGGCGGCCCTGGAAGCGGGCTGCGAGGCGGCGGTGGTGGACGATCCTTCGCTGCCCGAGAACCCGCGCCTGTTCAGGGTGGAAAACGTACTGGAAACGCTGCAACAGCTGGCGGCCCTGCACCGACGCACCCTGGGCACACCTACGCTGCAAATCACGGGAACGAACGGGAAAACGACCACAAAGGAACTGACTGCGGCCGTGCTCTCGAAGGGGAAGCGCGTGCTGTTTACCCAAGGTAATCTCAACAACCACATCGGGGTGCCTCTCACGCTGCTCCGCCTGCGCCCCGAAGACGAGGTAGCCGTGGTGGAGACGGGGGCGAACCATCCCGGGGAGATTGCTTTCCTCAGCGACATCGTGGCACCCGACTGCGGCCTCATCACGAACGTGGGAACGGCGCACTTGGCGGGATTCGGCTCTTTTGAGGGGGTGGTGCAGACGAAGACGGAACTGTACCGCCACTTGGCGTCGAACCCGAACGGGGTGGTGTTCCTCCATCTCGACAATCCGCACCTCCGCGAGGCGGCCGAAGGACTGCACACGTTTACCTACGGTTCTCCGGGGCTGGGGGCAAAGGTGGAAGGCGAACTGACGGAGCAGGGACCTTTCCTTTCGTTCCGCTTCCGGGTGGAAGGCGGCGAATGGCTGACGGTCCACACGCAACTCGTGGGGGCGTACAACCTGGCCAATGCGCTGGCGGCTATCGCCGTGGGCACATTCTTCGGCATTGCCCCGCAACAGGCGGTGGAGGCGCTCGAGGCGTATCGACCCACGAACAACCGCAGCCAATGGATGAAGACGGAGCGCAACGAACTCATCGTGGATGCTTACAACGCGAACCCGACGAGTATGCACGCTGCGCTCTCGGGATTTGCCTCGATGGAGCACGCCCACAAACGGCTCATTCTCGGCGAAATGCGCGAACTGGGTGATGCCTCGGACGAGGAACATGCCCGCGTGGCGGCCGAGGCTTCCCGCGTGGGGGCGGAAGCGGTGTGGCTGGTGGGCGAAGCGTTCCGGCCGTTTGCCGCGGAGGTGAACGCGAAGTGGTTTGCCGATGTAGAGGCGGTGAAGGCGCACCTGCAGGAGGTGATGCCGCAGGATTGCCTCATTCTCATCAAGGGCTCCAACGGCACGCGCCTCTTCCAGCTCCCCGCACTGCTCTAAGCGGGGGGCTCCCCGTGGAACAAATGGGGGGCTGATAATAAACTTTAAGGTTCTGAAGGCCCCGCGGCACGACTTCTTGCACTACTTTTGCCCTCACATATTCAATGCTTATCCCGATGAAACGATTTGCCCTCTGCCTCTTGGTATGCCTGACGGCGCTTTGGTCCGCTGCCCAAACGGACCAACCTTCGATGCGCCGCGAATTTGACGATGCTTTCATGCACCCCGAGGCGGACAGCCTGGCCGCAGGGAAGCAGCGCAAGGAGGTGCGCTTGGCGGACAGCCTGAAAATGGCCCAGCTTCCCGCTGAGCAGACGGACCTGTACCTTCCCTTCTACCTGGCCTCCCCTGCCCTTTCGCCGGCCGTGCCCTACGCATCGGCCTGGGCTTCGCCGTGGGGGAGTTTCGGCAATGACTTTCCCGCCTGGCGGCTCCACGAGGGCCTGAACTCGCAGTTCGGTCTGAACGCCACGGTCGGACTGGGCAAGCACGCTCCGCGCGGGGTGGGCTTCGGGCAGTCGCTGGCCTTGGCCTACGCTTTTCCGCTGAAAGACCGCCTCTTTGCGGCCGCAGGGGTCTATGCGAACCACTTCGACTGGGGCGGATGGCGAACCACCGGGGCGGGATTTGCCGGACTCGTGGGCTACGAGCTCTCGGACATCTGCACGCTCTACGCCTTCGGCAGCAAGTCGTTCGTGCCGCGCCGCAACGACCTCCGCTTCCACGGACGGCAGCTCCCCATCTTCCGCTTTGAACCCAAGGAACGCCTCGGCGCTGCGGCGGAGTTTAAAGTGGGCGAGAATGCCGTGATTGGCATTAGCGTGGAGCGCGTGGGGTATTAGCCCCGCTGGCTTCGGGGGCTGACAAAGCCCCTTTTGTTTTCTTCAATGTATTTTCTTTTATTTCTTTCCCCTCGTGTCTTCTTTCCTCTCTCTCGAAAAACAATATAAATTGCTGCAAAAGGAATATGAGTCTGAGAAGGCGGCATTCCAACGCGACACAGAACTGATGGGCATCGACCGCAAGGTGAAACGCGGCGACTGCTGGTATCCTGTGAGCGTGGGACGTGGCTACTACAACTCGCTCGACCGCTTTGTGGTGGAAATCCTGCGCACTGCCGACGATGAAATAGAGCACAACTTCGAGTATGGCAAACAGGTGAGCTTCTTTTGCCGCGAGGGAAACGGACGACTCTTTCACTTGCCTTTCGCTTGCACCGTGAGCTATGCCGAAGCGGACCGCATGGTGGTGGAACTGCCGGGCGAGGAGGCTTTTGCGCGACTGCAATCGCTGGACCTCGTGGGCGTGCAGCTGAGTTTCGACGACTATTCCTACCGGGTGATGTTCGATGCGCTGCGCCATACGATGGAAGCGCGCAAGGGGAGATTGGCAGAACTGCGGGATTTGTTCCACTCCCCTGCCCCACTGCACTTCGGGGCGGAAACGGCCGCTGCACTCCGCTTGCCGTGGCTCAATGCTTCGCAGGAGCAGGCTGTGCGGGATGTGCTGCGGGCACGGGATGCCCTCATTGTACACGGTCCTCCGGGCACGGGCAAAACGACGACGCTGGTGGAGGCGGTGTGTGAGGTGCTCCGCCGCGAGCCGCAGGTGATGGTGGGTGCGCAAAGCAACACGGCGGTGGACTGGATTTGTTCGCAACTGGCCGACCGGGGCCTGCCTGTACTCCGCATGGGCAATCCGAGCCGGGTCACGGACAAGATGTTGGCGCACACTTACGAGCACCGCTTCGCGGCTCACCCCGACTATCCGCTCCTTTGGCAGGTGCGCCGCTCGCTGCGACAGCTCTTTGCTTCGCCCCGCAAGTCACGCCCGGCAAACTTTCACCAAAAGGTGACCCGCCTCCGGGAACGTGCGGACGAACTCGAGGGGCGCATTCGCCACGCGCTGTTCGACAGCTCGCGGGTGATTGCCTGCACCCTCACGGGGGCGGCCAATCCGCTCCTCACGGGACACCATTTCCACACGCTCTTCATCGACGAGGCTGCCCAGGCGCTCGAAGCGGCCTGCTGGATTGCGCTGGCCCATGCCGACCGCGTGATTTTCGCAGGTGACCACAAGCAACTTCCGCCCACGCTGAAAAGCCTGGAAGCGCTGCAAGGGGGATTGGGGCTCACGCTGATGGAAGGACTGGCCGAAACGAAACCGGAATGCGTGCGGCTGCTCACCACGCAATACCGCATGAACGAAGCGCTCATGCGTTTCTCTTCGGAATGGTTTTATGGGGGAAAACTGCAGGCGGCTCCTGAGGTGCGACACCGCTCCTTGCTCGACGAACTGGACACGCCGCTCGTGTGGATCGACACTTCGGCGACTTTGCCCGAAGGGGAAGATGGGGAAAAGGCTGCGGCTTTGCCCCAAAAGGTAAATGAGGAATTTGTCGGCGGCAGCTATGGCCGCATCAACCGCACGGAGGCGCAACTCACCCTCCGCGCCCTGCACGACTATGCCCAACGCGTGGGGCGACAAAGGCTGCTCGACGAAAGAGTGGACATCGGCATCATTTCGCCCTACCGAGCCCAGGTGCAATACCTGCGGCAGTTGCTGAAGCGCGACGAGTGGCTCCGCCCGTTGCGCAAGCAGATCACGGTGAACACGGTCGATGCGTTTCAGGGACAGGAGCGCGATGTGATTGTGGTGTCGTTGGTGCGTGCCAACGAAGCGGGGCAAATCGGTTTCCTCGCTGATTTGCGCCGCATGAACGTGGCCATCACGCGGGCCCGGTACAAGCTGATTATCCTGGGCAGTGTTTCTACACTCTGTAAGCATAAGTTCTACCGCAAGCTTCACGCTGCCTGCGAAGCGGCACGCCACTCATTTGCGACCTACGGCCCAGAGGCCGAGGGCGGTGAGGAAGCCGTTGAACAACAATAGTTCGTAGCCGAAAGAATAGTTCCACCAAATGGGGGCGAAGTGGTCGAGCAGTCCGCACACCAACGGCGAAGCCACGCACACCAGCGGCACGGCGCGGTCCCTGACCTCCCGCTGTGAGAAAAGGCCGAAGGCATAGAGGCCCAGCAGCGGCCCGTAGGTATAGGAGGCGAGCACATAGATGACATTGAGCATGTTGCCCCCTTCGGCCAGCTTGAACACCACTATGCAGAGGCTGAAGGCCAACACGACCGCCCCGTGTACCCAGCGGCGAATGCGTCTGGCCTCGGCGGCGGGAAGGGGATGCTCCTCGAGATGGAGCAGGTCGATACAGACCGTGGTGGTCAATGCTGTCAGCGCACTGTCTGCACTGGAAAAGGCCGCCGCGACGATCCCGATGGTGAAGGGGATGACCACCCACGCTCCCAACACGCCTTCACGCACAAGCCAGGGCAGAAGACTGTCGCCCGCAGCGGGCGGCTCGAGGCCCTGCCGGGCGCAGAGGGTATAGAGGAGGATGCCAAGGCCGAGGAACAGTGCATTCACGGGGAGGAAGGCGAGCCCATAGCTCACCATGTCTTTCTGTGCCTCACGCAGACTGCGGCAGGTGAGGTTTTTCTGCATCATGTCCTGATCCAGTCCCGTCATTACCACCACAATAAACATGCCACTCAGGAACTGCCGCCAGAATGCCTGCTTGCTCGTTCCGTCCCACTCCCACACGCGACACATCGGACTTTCCCATACGGTCTCCACCGCCCCCCGCAGGTCGAGGCCCAGGGTCTGTGCGGCCGCCACGGCCATGCCGCCCGCAGCCAGGAGGAGACAAAGGGTCTGGAGGGCATCGGTGCGGACTATGGCCTGCATGCCTGACTGCCGCGTGTAGAGCCAGATGAGCAGGAGCACGGCTGCCACAACGAGGAGGAAGGGAAGCACGCCGCTCCCGAAGTAGGGAACAACCACAAACTGGGCCAGCACCATGCAGACAAGGTACATGCGTGCCGCAGCGCCCATGAGTTTGCTGAGCACGAAGAAGAGCGCTCCGGTGCGGTGGGTGCGCGGACCGAAGCGCTCTCCGAGATAAGCATAGATGCTCGTGAGTCGCAAGCGATAGTAGAGGGGCAACAGCACAAAGGCCACTGCCACATAGCCCACAACGAATCCCATGCACATCTGGAGGTAGGTCATGCCTGTGGTGGCGGCCCAGCCGGGCACGGAGATGAAGGTTACTCCTGATATGCTTGCGCCAATCATGCCAAAGGCTACCATCCACCAAGGAGACTGCCGACCGGCACGGAAGAAGGCATCATTGCCACTGCACCCATCGCATACGGCACGGCGGGAAATGTACAGGAGCAGACAGAAATAGGCCACGAGCGTGGCAAGCATGAAGAGGGCTATCACTGGTTTGCATTTGTGTATTGGAGGTGAGGATTATCCGGCCATCGCGCCGAGCATGCCTAAACCGAACATCACAATGAAATAGAGCACGGAAACGGCAAGGCCCACAACGGCCGAGATGATGGCCCACTTCTTGGCATCGTCCGAGGCACGCTGGGCTTCATCGTACTGCCCTGCACGGTAGAGCCCATCGACCTTGGCGGCATAAACGATGGATACGATGCCGAAGGGAAGGCAGCAGCAGACGGTGGAAAGAATGGCCCACACGAGGTAACTATCGGGCTTGAGCGGACGCATCTGGCCGTTCTGCGGGTTTTCGTTGTAGTAGTTCTGCATAGGAATCTTGTTTGATGGATGAAGGGGATAGAATATGGTTGAATGAAAATAAATCCAAGCACACGGGCAGGAAGCGTTTGCACTGCCCACGAAGCGTTTGCACTAAAGATAGGCCAACCCGGCACCACAACAGAAGCTAAGAATGCCGAGGATGATGGAAATCTTCACCCACTTGCTGGCATCGGCCGAAGCGAGGAGGGCGGCATCGTAATCGCCGTGGTAATAGAAAGAACTGACTTGGTTGGCCTTCACAATGGCAACGATGCCCAAGGGGAGGCAGCAGAAGATGGTGACGAGGACGGCACCGACCATGTGGCTGTCGGGGCAGGCGGGCCGGGGGCGGCCCTGACTGAATGACCGATTTGTTTCACCTTGGGCATGGCCCTGCGGGGGTATCGGAGGCACGGGGGGCTGGGCACTATGGAGGAAGTGACGGAGCGCAGCCAACGAACCGGCAGGTTGCCAGTCGGCCATACCACTCGTCCACACCAAAGTCTCATCCGTCACGCCGAGAGCGGCCAAACGTTCGGCAGCTACGGGGCCCTGTTGTTTCTTTTGCCCGTCGAGATAGAAATATTCGTTCATGATTTTCTTTTTCTAATTAAAGGTTGCGCACCACGCCCCACACGCAGAAGAGCACCAGATAGAGCCCCACGGCCCAGCGGCCTTCCACCACGCGGCGCCATCGGTCCTGCCGCTCGCCGCGCCACACCCACTCCGTGAGCATGACGGCCAAGAGGTAGGGCACGCTGTAGACCAGGAAGGGATTGAAGCGCCACGCCTTGTCCCATTCTCCATGGAGCAAGGCGTGGGCCGCACGTTGGAAGCCACATCCCGGACAGTCCCACCCCGTGAGCAGTTTGAAAGGGCAACGGGGCAAGAAACGGAACTCCATCGGGTCGAGCAGATAGAGCACTGCGGCCACCGCAATGGCCGCAGCAATCACTGTGAGCCGGCACCAAAAGGTCCGTTGCTTTTTCGGGAAATTCATCGGCAGCTATGGGAGAATAGCCTGCAGGCTTTATTTCTTTCCGTACATTTCCTCGTAGTAGCGCTGGTAATCGCTGCCACTCACGGCCTCCACCCAATCGTGGTGCTCAAGGTTCCAGCGAATGGTCTTCACGATGCCCACTTCGAAGCACGTTTCGGGATACCAGCCGAGGTCTTCCTTGATTTTCGAGGGGTCGATGCCGTAGCGCTGATCGTGGCCCAGACGGTCCTTTACGAAGGTGATGAGGTCCTCGTTGATCCAGTCGATGCTGATTTCGCCCTGTTCGTTGCGCTCCTGGCGCTTGAGCAGGCTGCGGAAGCGGGGCTCTTCGGCCATGATGTCGTGAATGGTCTGGATAATGATTTTCACGATTTGGATATTCTGCCGCTCGTTGTGTCCACCCACGTTGTAGATGCTTCCCTCGCGTCCCTCGCGGATAACCATCTCGATGGCCTTGCAGTGATCCTCTACATAGAGCCAGTCGCGGATGTTCTCGCCCTTGCCGTAGACGGGGAGTTTCTTTCCCTCGAGGATATTGTTGATGACGAGGGGAATGAGCTTTTCCGGGAACTGGTAAGGCCCGTAGTTGTTGGAGCAGCGCGTGATGCTCACGGGCATGTGGAAAGTATCGTGATAGGCACAGACGAAGTGGTCGGCCGAGGTCTTGGATGCACTGTATGGGCTGTGGGGACAGAGCGGCGTCTTTTCAGTGAAATAGCCCTCTGGGCCGAGCGAGCCGTAGACCTCATCGGTCGAAACCTGGTGAAAGCGCACGCCGGAGCGCCAAGTGGGATAGCCCTGTTCGTCGCGTCCGGTCACCCACGCCGCACGGGCGGCATCGAGCAGGTTTTGCGTGCCCAGGATGTTGGTATTGAGAAAGAGTTGGGGATTCTCGATGCTGCGGTCCACGTGGCTCTCTGCGGCAAAGTTCACCACCACGTCGAAACGGTACTCAGCGAAGAGTCTGTCCACAAGCTGTCGGTCACAGATGTCACCCTTCACAAAGAAGCAGCGCTCGTTGTCGATATCCTCGGCGATGGTGCCGAGATAGCCGGCATACGTCAAGAGGTCAAGCACCACGATGCGCACATCGTCATACTTTTTCAACACATACTTCAAGTAGTTCGCACCGATAAAACCAGCGGCGCCAGTGACGAGATAAGTTTTCATATCTTTTTCAGTGAATGAGGATTTGGGGCAAGAGTGGCCCTATATCGTAATAACGGACTTTTGCCCGCTCTATTGTGCTGCGCTACACGCCATAGTGCGCCTCCACGCGGTTGGTCAGGTCAATGAAGTCCGCCACGGAAAGCTGTTCGGGCCGCTTCGTAAGCAGCGGTTGTGCCAGGAAGTCCGTATGGTCCGGCGCCACGGCCTTCTCCGCATCGAGCTGCGCGAGCAGCGGCTTGATGGAGCCGCGCATCATTTTCCGCCGCTGGTTGAAGGTGGTTTTCACCACGCGGCGCAGCAGCGACTCGTTGCAGCCGGGATGCGTGACCTCATTGCGCGTGAGCCTCACCACGGCACTGCGCACCTTGGGCGGCGGATTGAACACATCGGGCTCCACGGTGAAGAGGTAGTCCACGTGGTAATACAGTTGCACCAGCACCGTCAGGATGCCGTAAGCCTTGCAGCCCGGGGGCGCGGCGAGCCGTTCGGCCACCTCCTTTTGAATCATTCCCGTGCAGCAGGGGATGAGATCGCGGTAGTCCAGCATCTTGAAGAATATCTGGCTACTGATATTGTAGGGATAATTGCCCGTGAGCACGAAGGGCTTTCCGCCGAAGGTCCGCTCCAGGTGCATCTTCAGGAAGTCATCCTCGACAATGTGTTCCTCCAGCTGCGGATATTCGCGGCGCAGGTAGGCCACACTCTCGAAGTCGATTTCCACCACCTTGAGCGGGCGGTCTTTTTGGAGGAGAAACTGTGTCATCACGCCCATTCCCGGTCCCACTTCGAGCACGGGAAGCCCGGGGCAGGCATCTACGGTATCGGCGATGGCCTGCGCCGTGGGGAGGTGGGTCAGAAAGTGTTGTCCAAGAAATTTTTTGGGGCGTACAGACTTCATATAAAGTAGAATGCTTAATTTTGCTTTCGCTTGGCGGTTGCTTCAGCTACCGCTGCGCTGCAAAAGTAAACAAATGTTTTGAATGAAGCATTTTTTAAAACTCCTTATTCAAGTTCTCGCGCCCTTCGCCCTGGGCCTGGGCATCCTCTGGTGGATGTATCGCGACACGGACTGGTCCTCCTTCTTCTCCTGCGTCCGCAGCGAGTTGCAGTGGGACTGGATGGCCCTCTCACTCCTTTTCGGCATTGTGCCGCAGCTGGCCCGCGCCTGGCGATGGAAGATGTCGCTTGAACCGCTCGGCGAACATCCCCGCCGCGCCACCTGCGAGGACGCCATATTCCTTTCCTACGCGGCAAGCCTCGTGGTGCCGCGCATCGGGGAGGTGACTCGCTGCGGCACACTGAAGAAGGCCGACGGTGTGAGCTTCACCCGCGCCCTGGGCACCGTGGTGACGGAGCGGCTCGTGGACTCCTGCCTCATGCTGCTCTTCACGGGCATTGCCTTTCTGCTCCAGCTCCCCATGTTCCTGCGTTTCCTCAGCGAAACGGGCACTGACCTCGACGACATTCTCCACCGCTTCACGGGCACGGGCTATCTCGTCACGATGGTCTGCCTGCTGGCAATCGTGCTCACGGCTGGCATCCTCATGCGCCGCTACGCACTCTTCCGCAAGGGGAAGGACCTGCTCGAGGAGGTCTGGCAGGGGGTACTCTCGCTGCGCCGCGTCAAGAACCTTCCGCTCTATCTCTTCTACAGCCTGCTGGTGTGGGTGGGCTATTTTCTCCACTTCTACATTGCCTTCTTCTGCTTCGACTTCACGGCGGAGCTCTCCCTCGGCGCAGCCTTCCTCATCTTCTGCGTAGGCACCTTTGCCGTGCTCGTCCCCACGCCGAACGGGGCTGGCCCGTGGCATTTTGCCGTGAAAACGATGCTCGTGCTCTATGGTGTGGCGGAACCGAAGGCCATTATGTTTGCCCTCGCAGTGCATACCATTCAGACAGCCCTGGTCGTTGTACTCGGCGGGTTCGGCTGGCTCCGGCTTAACCTGCGGCCGAAGGCCCAGCACGCCGGTGAAAAACAATCATCCATACTTTAATTCTAAATACTTTACGAACATGAGCGAAATTGCAAACCTGCATCCGCAGGAAATCTGGAAAAACTTTGATCTTCTCACGCAAGTACCGCGCCCCTCTGGCCATCTCGAAAAGGTTCAGCGCTTCTTGCTGGACTGGGCCAAGGCCAAGGGCGTCGAAGCCTTTCAGGACGAGGCGGGCAACATCATCATGCGCAAGGCTGCCACGCCCGGCATGGAAAACCGCAAGTGTGTGACGCTTCAAGGCCACATGGACATGGTGCCGCAGAAGACCCCGGAAAGCACGCATAACTTTGAAACTGATCCCATCCAGACTTACATCGACGGAGACTGGGTGCGCGCCAAGGGTACCACTCTCGGTGCGGACGACGGCATGGCCGTGGCTACCATCATGGCCATCATGGAGGACAATTCGCTGAAGCACGGTCCCATCGAAGGCTTCATCACGGCCGACGAGGAGACCACGATGTACGGTGTGAACAATATGAAGGCAGATGTCATCGAAGGCGAAATCTTGCTGAACCTCGACGACGAGACGGAAGGCGAAATGATCATCGGCTCGGCTGGCGGTGTAAACATGAACGCTTCGCTGGAGTACAAGGAAGAGGCTACCGACCCCACCGACGCTGCGGTAAAAATCGCTTTGGGCGGACTGCTCGGCGGTCACTCGGGCCTCGAAATCAACGAGGGCCGTTGCAATGCCAACAAGGCGATGGCACGCATCGTGCAGGACGCTGTGGCCAACTTCGAGGCTTGCCTCGCTTCGTGGCAGGGCGGTAACATGCGCAATGCCATCCCCCGCGAAGCCGAAGTGGTGCTGACTCTGCCGGAGGAAAACCTGGAAGCGCTTGAAGAGGCTGTTGCTGAATGGCGCGAAACGCTCCAGGGCGAGTTCGGGGCTATCGAAAAGGGCCTCACGCTGACATGCACGCCAGCCGAACTGCCCGCTTGCATCGTGCCCGCGGAAATCCAGGACAATCTGGTCAATGCGCTCTGTGCTGCCCACAACGGCGTAATGCGCTTCATCCCCGAGGTGCCCAGCATCGTGGAGACTTCGTCCAACCTCGCCATTGTGAAAATCGGCGGCGGCAAGGCCGAGTTCCTCATTCTCATCCGCTCCTCGCGCGACAGCATGCGCGAATGCTGCGCCGAAACGCTCGAGAGTGCATTTGCCATGGCTGGCATGAAGGTGGAGCTGAGCGGCGAATATCCCGCCTGGCAGCCCAATCCCCAGAGCGAAATCGTGGAAGTGATGAAAGAAATCTACCGCGAACTCTTCCACGCCGAAAACCGCGTGCAGGTCATCCACGCAGGTTTGGAGTGCGGCGTGATTGGCGCACTGCGTCCGCAGATGGACCTCGTGAGCTTCGGCCCCACGCTCCGCTCGCCCCACACGCCCAACGAGCGCTGCTTCATCCCCAGCGTAGGCAAGTATTGGGACTTCGTGAAGAAGATTCTCGAACGCATCCCTGAAAAGGCATAAGCGTCCTTCCCGACCCATTCACGCAAAACTGACATACCCGCCAGAGAGGCCCAAGGGCCGGGCTCTGGCGGGTATATCGTTTTACGTCTGCCTGTATGACAGCTTCACAGTGCTGTCTTATCACGAGACAAAAAGTCCATAGAGCAGATAGAGATTGAGCAGCGTGACGAGCGTGGCGAGGGTGTAGAGTAGCAGCGTAGTGAACCGGCTGTTCACGTGGTCTCCCATGATGCGGCGCGAAGAAGTGAGGCGCACCTGTGTGAACATGGTGAAGGGGAGTTGCAGACTGAGCACAGCCTGGGAGAGGATGAGCCCCTTGAAAGCATCGCCGATAAAGAAAAGGAGGAAAAAAGCGCCGAGGAAGGAAATGAGGATACCCGCACGGGAATGCACATCGCGCACGTCGTAGGGCTCGTCGTAGATACCCGCAAAGATAGAACCTGCGGCCATGCCGCTGGTGACCGTGCTGGAAATACCCGCAAGGAGGAGGGCCACGGCAAACACCACTGAGGCCGCGCCGCCCAGAAGCGGAGCCAGCAGACTGACCGCCTCGGGGAGCTCCTCCACGGCGTGGCCGCTGGCAAAGAAGGTGTCGGCGGCGAGGACAATCATGGCGGAATTGATGGCCCAGCCAATGGTCATGGCGAGGAGGGTGTCGTAGAACTCATACTTCAAGGCGTGCTCTATCGACTTCTCGCCCTGGAGGTTTACCTGCCGGCTCTGGATGACTTCGGAATGGAGGAAGAGGTTGTGCGGCATCACCACTGCGCCGAGCACACTCATCACCACCAGCATGCTTCCCTCGGGCAGCGAAGGCAGCAGCGCACCTTGGGCAGCGCGCGCCCAGTCGGTATCGGTGAGGGTGAGTTCGTAGAGGAAAGAGAAGCCGATGAGGGAGACAAAGGCAATGATGCCTTTCTCCACGCGACTGTAGGAATTGGTGAACAGCAGGAGGATACAGACGAGTGTGGTGAGTCCGGCCCCCACAAGCAGCGGCATCCCGAAAAGCATCTCGAGGGCAATGGCCGCGCCGAGTATCTCGGCCAGCGAAGTGGAGACCGAGGCTGCCATAGCGCTCCACAACACGGGACGACTCTGCCAGCGGGGCAAATGGCGCGTTGCGGCTTCGGAAAGGCACTGCCCCGTGACGATGCCGAGGTGGGCCACATTGTGTTGCAGCACAATGAGCATGAGCGTGGAGAGACTCACCACCCAGAGGAGCTGGTAGCCGAACTCAGACCCCGCGGCAAAGTTGGAAGCCCAGTTGCCGGGATCGATAAAGCCCACGGTCACAAGCAGGCCGGGGCCGATGTAGCGGAAGATGTCAAGTCCGCCCTTGAGCGAACCCTCGCGCATCTGCCAGTGTTGCTTCCAATAGTAGAGTTTTTCTTGAAGCATTGAGAAAACGTTCTTAAGAGTGCGTTTTTTCTTGTGACAAAGCTCAAACAAGTTTGGCCTTGCTCATTTGGCTGAACGGAAACGACCGTTTTCAAACACGAAAACGATAATTTGAATGCCTCCTCCTGGAGTGGAGAGCGGGCAGTCCAAATTATCGTTTTGTCGTGCGCAGCTTGCGCTTAGGAGATTTAGTAGTTTTCTTTGTGAAGTTCGAAGTAGCTCTGCGGGTGAGCACATACGGGGCAGAGTTCAGGAGCCTTCTTGCCCACCACGATGTGGCCACAGTTGGAGCACTGCCATACGCAGTCGCCTTCACGGGAGAACACTACGCTGTCCTCAATGTTCTTGAGCAGCTTGCGGTAGCGCGCCTCGTGGTTCTTTTCAACTTCACCTACCAGTTCAAACTTTTCAGCGATTTCTTCGAAACCTTCTTCGCGTGCTTCTTTGGCAAAAGTGGCATACATATCAGTCCACTCGTAGTTTTCGCCCGCAGCAGCATCCGCGAGGTTTTCGGTAGTTGCAGGAATAGCACCGCCGTGGAGATATTTGAACCAGAGTTTGGCGTGCTCCTTCTCGTTCTTGGCCGTTTCGGCAAAGATGTTGGCCATCTGCACGTAGCCGTCCTTCTTGGCCTTGGAGGAATAGTACTGATATTTAGTGTGAGCCTGCGACTCGCCGGCAAATGCAGCAAGGAGGTTCTTTTCGGTCTTAGAGCCTTTGAGTTCCATGGGGATAAATTCTTTTATTTGAGGGAATTATACACAAAAAGTGTGCTGAGTGCCGAGAATAAGCGCTGGGCAGCACAGCACACCTCAGTAGTTTAGCGAAAAGTGGTATTACTTCTTGAAGTAGCGGTTGTAGAGACCCTCGAAACCGCGGCCGTGGCGTGCTTCGTCGCGAGCCATTTCGTGTACGGTGTCGTGGATGGCATCGAGGTTGAGTTCCTTGGCACGCTTGGCAATGCGGGCCTTGTCGGCGCAGGCGCCGCTCTCAGCGTTCATGCGCTTTTCGAGGTTGGTCTTGGTGTCCCAAACGCAGTCACCGAGGAGTTCGGCAAACTTGGCAGCGTGTTCAGCCTCTTCCCAAGCGTAGCGCTTGAAGGCTTCTGCCACTTCGGGATAGCCCTCGCGGTCGGCCTGGCGGCTCATGGCGAGATACATACCCACCTCGGTGCATTCGCCGTTGAAGTGAGCGTTGAGGTCCTTTATCATTTCTTCGTCGCAACCCTTTGCCACGCCGATTTCGTGTTCAGCCACGAAAGAGAGACCTTCGTCTACGAGTTCTTTGAACTTAGAAGCAGGAACGCCACACATGGGGCACTTTTCGGGAGCTGCATCACCTTCGTGAACATAGCCGCAAACGGTGCAGATAAATTTCTTTTTCATGATGTTTGAGTTTTAGAGAGTGTTATGTAAGTCAGTTAAAATTCAAGGGGGAAGAATGGAAGCCATTGCGACCTCAGCAAGTCGCCACGTTTTCGGAGGCGCAGTGCTCGCAGCAGCCCCGGTAGTAGATTGCCGCCTGTTCCGTCCGGAATCCCTCGGGGATGAGGGCATGCCTTTCGAGGTCATAGTTGGCGAGAGGCACGTCGTAGACCTTGCCGCAGCGGGTGCAGAGGAAATGAGCGTGGGGCGAGGTATCGGCATCGAAACACACGTTGCGCTCGTCAATGGTCAGCTGCACGGCAGCCCCATTTTCCGTGAGCAGTCGCAGCGTGTTGTAGACCGTCGTTTTCGAGAGCGTGGGCATCGTTGGATGGAGCGCACTGTAGATTTCGTCGGCCGAAGGGTGCGTGCGGTGCTCCAGCAAGTAGTGCATCACGGCCAAGCGCTGGGCGGAGGGTTTCACTCCGTGTGCTCTGAGATAGCGGAGGGGCGCGGTGAGTTCCATTTAACCAATTTGTAATGATTACAATTCTACCGCGAAAGTAAGGAGTATTTTCTTACCATCCAAGAAATCGGTCCAAAAAAACTCTTAAACTTTTTGAAGCGTCTTCATTTGGCCTTGTGGGCCGCAGGGTCAGAGCGTCTCGATTTCGTCCTGGCACAGCCCTGTGTATCTCGCAATCAGGTCGATAGGCAACTTGTCTTGCTTCATTCGGGTTGCCATATCTATTGCGCGGCTGCGACTGCCTTCCGCACGGCCTTCAGCACGGCCTTTCTCCAGTCCTTCCGCACGGCCTTCAATCATGGCTGCGGAAATCACATCGTTTTGGATCATCTGCGCATTGAGGTGTTCGTCGTATGCTGCTTTTTCCTTGCGGCTCATGGAGATGTATTCGAGTTTGCGCTTGGCCTCCTGGAGTCCCGGGGCGGTGGTATTCTCGTTGATATCCCCAGTTTTCAGATAGCAAATCCATTCTTCGAGATGGTTTTCCGCTATTTTGTGGAAGGCATTCACGCGGAGGAGATAATACTCGGGAAATACCTGCCCGGGCGATTTCATGTGAATGACATCGCGTTCCTTGGCGGTGATTTGGAGCGTATCGTGCTTCGTGAGGCCTTCAAACACGGTACGTCCGCGGTAGACGAAGTCTTCGCCCTTGCCGAGGTCGAAATAGAGGATGCTGATGGAGTAAACCTTCTTCACCTGGTCGTATTTCTCGCCGAGTTTGATATGTTCAGTGATGGCTTTCGAGACGCCATAGAGAATACGTTCGAGATAGTTGATTTCTCGCGTCAGCTGGATTTCCACGATAATGATTTCGTCCTTGCTGTTTCGCGCTTTGATGTCCACGCGGTTGAACTTGTCGGCCGCGTCGTACTGGTTGCTCTCGCTTTCGAGAATTTCCTGGATGTGTATGGATTCACCCAGCAACACGGTCAGCAAGCCCTCAAGAATGGCAAAGTTTTCCTTGTCGCGGAGAATTTTCTTCGCGGCCCAGTCGAAGCGGATGTATCTGTTCAGTGTCATATCGTTTCTTGTTTGGAGAAGCCGGTTCATTCCGACATCCTTTCTTTTGCAAAAATAGTGCAAACCGAAGGCATTGACAAAGGAAAAGCCAAAGGATTTTCATTTGCAGGACTGAGGTGCAGCCTGTTTTAGGCAAAAACAATGCCAATCTCTTGATTTTGCAAATCCTCGCTTCTTTTCTTTTGCTTGCGGAAGAGATTGGCTTAAATTTGCCGCGCAATACAAAATTTCCTCTTATGAAAAAGATTTTCATTCTTTGCTTTGCCCTCTTTGTAGGGCTGACAGGGGCACGTGCCGACGAGGGCATGTGGCTCCTGAAGTTGATGGAAGAGCAGCACCTTGCCGACTCCCTTCGCAAGGCGGGCCTCCAGCTCCCACCTGAGGCTCTTTACAGTGAATCGAAGCCGAGCCTGCGCGAATGTGTCGGCATCTTCGGCGGCGGCTGTACGGGCGAGGTGGTTAGCCCTAATGGCCTCGTGCTGACAAACCACCACTGTGGCTTCAGCTACGTCCATGAGATGAGCGGCATCGGCCACGACTACATGAAGGATGGCTATTTCGCCCACAGCCTGTCCGAAGAGCTCCGCACCCCCGAGAGCCTCACCTTCACCTTCGTGCTGCGCATGGAAGATGTCACCGACAAGGTGGTGGCCAAGGCCAAGGAGGACCAAGTGGATGTCTACACCATGCAGAGCCAGAGCTTCCTCGCGCCCCTCGCCAAGCAGTTACTGGCCAAGAGCGACCTGAAGAAAAAGAAGGGTGTAGAAGCGCACATCGCCTCGTACTATGGTGCCAACCGTTTCTACCTCATCTATGAGCAGACCTTCCTCGACGTGCGCCTCGTGGCCAATCCGCCGCACAACATCGGCCAGTTCGGCGGCAACACGGACAACTGGATGTGGCCGCGCCAGAATGCCGACTTCGCCATGTTCCGCATCTACGCCGACAAGAACGGTGACCCTGCGCCCTACAGCCCTTCGAACGTACCCCTCAAGCTGAAGAAATACCTGCCCATCTCGCTGAAAGGCCCGCAGGAGGGCGATTACACCATGATTATGGGCTTCCCCGGCCGCACGAGCCGCTACCTCACCGCAGCCGAAGTGGCGCTGCGCTGCAAGTGCACGAACGAGCCCATCGTCATCGCGGGTAATCCGCTCCTCAAGTACTACAAGGACTTGATGGACCAGAGCGACGAACTCCGTCTGTTGCTGGAGGACGAATACTTCAGCTGGGGCAACTCCATCAAGAACTTCGGCGGCATGAACGAGGCCGTGGAGAAGGAGCATTTGGTAGAACAGAAGCGGGCCGAGGAAGCCCAGTTCCGCGCCTTTGCCGCCCAGTCGGGCAAGGCGGAATATGCCGACATCATTGACCGCATCGAACGCCTCTGCCAGGTCTACAGCGACACGCTCTACGACCAGACGCTTGCCATGATCACACTCAGCGACCAGAAGTTCGGTTTCTCGAAAGAACTGGTTGAAAACTTCGCCGCAGCCCTGGAGGCCGGCAAGAAGGCGGACATCCTCGCCGCCAAGGAGGCCATCATGGACAGCTGGCAGCAGGAGGTGAAGCCCGTGCGCTTGGACATCGACCGCGGAAAGACCGAACTGCTCACCCCCTACTACCTCAAGCACCACAAGCTCGACATCGTGCCGGCCTACCTCGGCGAGGGCAAGGACTGGAAGGCTTTGGTGGAAAAGGTCTACACGCAGTCGGCCTTTGCCGACAGTGCCCGCCTCGCACAGGTGCTCGACAAGAACAGCGCCGGCCTGCTCCTGAACGACCCGCTCTTTGAAATGCAGGATGCGCTCGAAGCCTACGCCAATGCACTTCTGCCCAGTCTGATGGCTTACACTTTCGAGCGCAACGAACTCGACCAGATTTACGTGCGCGGCCTCTGCGAGATGTACAATTGGGCGAAGGCTCCCGACGCAAACTTCACACTGCGCATGACCTACGGCCACGTCTGCGACCTCAAGCCGCGCGATGCCGTTCGCTACGACTGGCGCACGGTGCTCGACGGCATGTTTGAGAAGGAGAGCAAAACGGAGAGTGACTACTTCGTCAATGAACGTCTCCGCAAACTCTACCTGGCGAAGGACTTCGGCCGCTACGCCCGCGAGGACGGCAAGCTGCCCACCTGCTTCCTCTCGAACAACGACATCACGGGCGGCAACTCGGGTTCACCCATCATGAACGCCCGCGGCGAAATGATCGGTCTGGCTTTCGACGGCAACATCGAGAGTCTCTCCTCCGACCTGAAGTTCAACCGGCAGCTCCAGCGTTGCATCAACGTGGACATCCGCTACGTGCTCTTCATCATCGACAAGTTCGGCGGTGCGTCCTACGTGCTCGACGAAATGGACATCCGCTAAATCCGTGCGCTGCGGGGCAGGCATCTCGCCCCGCAGCCTTGCGCTTCGATATTCCACAAACTGCAACTCGCCGATTTGTGTTTCCAAAGCCTGGCCTACAAATTCCTGTCCCGGCTTTTGGAAAAACAAATCGGCGAGTTGTGCTACAGCCCTGCTTTCCCTATTATATATACGTAATTTAAGGGGCGAAAAAAGCCTTCACAGCTTCACAGAGCGCTAGTTTTCTTCTGACAACCAAAGGAAAAGAGTGTGAAAGGTAAACTATCAAATCTTCACAGGTTTCCGTTCAAACAGGCAGACTGCTACCGAAAGCGACCGGATGCGGTCCAGACAAGAACCTTTCTGCTGCCAGCTGTGAAAGCTTCCCATTCGAGCCTTCACACCGTTCTGGCATGAGCCCCATCGCAAACCGTGCTTTCTGTGAAGCTGTGAAGGGTGAAACAAGGGGATAAATTGCGTATAGGAATCACACTTCCGAGGGGATGGCACTGCGGATGCGCCACTCCTGCGGGTAAAGATTGTTGGCACGGGCACCGAGGTTGTTCAGGAAGCCCAAAGGGTGTCCCTCGTAGGTGGCCACGACATAGCCGCGCGCCACGCCTTCGGGGAGCGTGAGTCCTTCGCGGCGGAGATAGGCCAGGGCTTGTTCTTTGGACAATGCTACCCGCGGGAAGGCATCGGACGATAGTATGGTCGAGAGCGCCAGGGCGTGTTGCGGGATGAGTTTACGCCCCTTCCATTCGGCCAGCAGCACACCGGCCGTCAAGGTCTTCACCGTCGCCGCGAGGCGCTGCACATCGCCCGCCAGGCTTTCACGCACGGCCAGGAGGTGCGACTCGTCGGCCGGCAGGATTTTGAAATCCGCGGGCTGCGCCATCCATCGGCTCACCTCCCTGCTGCCCGCCGAAGCCGCACCGCCCGGGGCAGCCTTCACCCGCTTCGGTCTCTTCTCGCGAAGCTGCGGAGCGGGAGCCGTCTTGCGCAGCAGGGCCAGGAAGAGTCCTTCGCCGCGGGTGCGGTGGGGGAAGAAATGATAAACGGGCAGTCCGCGCCCCGTGGTGTCGCCTGCAATCTGCCACGCCTCATTGATCTCTATGGCCACGGGCTCTGCACCCAACTCGCGACAAATGCGCCACACATTGTCCTCGTTTTCCTCGCGATTGAACGTACACGTGCTGTACACGAGAAATCCGCCTTCGCGCAGGGCGGGCCATACGTCCTGCACGATTTGCCACTGCCGCGCCGCACAGTGCTGTACGGCCTCGGGGCACCACTCGGCCACGGCTTCGGCGTCCTTGCGGAACATGCCTTCGCCCGAGCAGGGCACATCGGCGGCTATCACGTCGAAGAAGCTGCCGAGGGGCGCAAAATCGTGGGGGTAGGCGTTGGTCACGACTGTGTCGGGGTGGCCCCACTTGGTGAGGTTTTCGGCCAACACTTGGGCGCGCTGCCGCATGGGTTCGTTGGCCACGAGGAGGGCACCGTCGGGCAGGAGGCTGCGCCAGAGGGTACTCTTCCCGCCGGGCGCGGCACAGAGGTCGAGCACACGCTGGGGCTGCACCTCTTCCGCCAGGGTGCGATAGGCTTTTTCCACAAACATCGAGGCGGCCTCCTGCACGTAGTAGCACCCGGCATGGAGCTGCGGGTCGAAGGTGAAAAGGGGACGCTCCGCGAGGTAGCGCCCTTCGCTGGCCCAGGGGACTTCGGCCTCGACAGCGGCGGGCAAAGTGGCGGGGCGCTTCGCGGGATTGAGGCGCACGCTCACCGAGGGGGCGGTGGTTTCGAGGGCATGGCAGAGGGCTTCGGCCGCTTCGGGACCGAGGAGCTGCTCCATCTGCTGGCGGAAAGATTGGGGAAGCATGGAAGGGATTTTGAAGAAGGGGTGAATGGTCAAGGGGGTTGCAAACGACTTACACCGACACTTTCGCCGCGATGTGGGGCCAAGGGTCGTAGTCCTCGAGGTGGAAGTCCTCGTAGCGGAAACCAAATATGTCCTTCACGTCGGGATTGAGCACCATGCGGGGCAAGGGGCGCGGCGTGCGCGTGAGCTGGAGGCGTGCCTGCTCGAGGTGGTCGAGGTAGAGGTGGGTATCGCCCGTGGTGTGGACAAACTCGCCGGGCTGGAGTCCCGTGACCTGTGCCATCATCTGGAGGAGAAGGGCGTAGCTGGCTATGTTGAAGGGCACGCCGAGGAAGGTATCGGCCGAGCGCTGGTAGAGCTGGAGCGAGAGCCGCCCGTCGGCCACGTAGAACTGGAAGAGCAGGTGGCACGGGGGGAGGTTCATCTTGTCCAAATCGGCCACATTCCAGGCCGAAACGAGGATGCGGCGCGAATTGGGTTCTTCCTTGATTTGCCGCACCACTTCGGCTATCTGGTCGATGTGGCCCCCGTCGTAGTCGGGCCAGGAGCGCCACTGGTAGCCGTAGATGTGGCCGAGGTCTCCGTCGGGGCCTGCCCATTCGTCCCAAATCCGCACGCCGTTTTCCTTGAGGTAGCGCACGTTGGTGTCGCCCTGCAGGAACCAGAGGAGTTCGTGGATGATGGAGCGCAGGTGGAGCTTCTTCGTGGTGAGGAGGGGGAAGCCTTGCGCGAGGTCGAAACGCATCTGGTGGCCGAAGATGCTGCGGGTGCCCGTGCCGGTGCGGTCGCCCTTGACGTGGCCTTCGTCGAGTATCTTTTGGAGGAGGTCTAAATACTGCTGCATGGGAGTGGAGATTGTCCTTTATAGATTATATGCCTGCAAAAGTAGTGGAAAATCGGGGAGTTTGCGCTACTTTTGCACGACAAAGCCAAACATTCCCCGAACATGAAACTTTCTCTTATCTGTGCCGTGGCCGAAAATGGGGCCATCGGACTGCGCGGCGACTTGCTCTACCACCTCTCGGCCGACCTGAAACACTTCAAGGCGCTCACCACGGGCCACACCGTGCTGATGGGGCGCAAGACCTTCGAATCGCTGCCGAAGGGGGCGCTGCCGAACCGCCGCAACCTCGTGGTGTCGCGCCAGGCTGACTATACGGCGCCGGGCATCGAAGTGTTTGACTCCATCGAGGCGGCCCTCGCGGCCTGCGGGGCGGAGGAACAGGTGTTTGCCATGGGGGGCGAAAGTGTCTACGCCGCTGCCCTGCCCCTGGCCGAGGCCCTCTTCCTCACGCACATCCATGCAACCCCCGAAGAGGCCGATACGTTTTTCCCCGAGTGGGACGCCTCGCAATGGCAACTGGTGGAAAGCGAAAGCCACGAGGCGGACGAACGCAATGCACAGCCCTTCACCTTTGCCCACTATTGCCGCGCCCACTGACGGCAACGGCCTATATAAGCCATGCAGGTTGCGAAACCCGAGCTTCGCAACCTGCATGGTTTTTTTGTAGGCTCACCGGCCTATGGACTGGATTTTCCGGCGCACGCCCTTGGAGATTTCCACAAACAGGTAGCCCTGCTTGTTGGCCTTCACCTGCTTTTCGACCGAGGCGTATTTCTTCTGGGCATATTCCTTCGACTTGTCAAACGTGAGGCGCGACATTTCGCCCTGCGACCTGCCCTGCAACGTGGAGTCGAGCTTTTCTTCGGGGAAATAGTCATCGAGGTCAATGTCGCCTATCATCGTGGTTTCGAGGAAGGTGAGGTGCTGGCGCGAAGCATCGGTGTAGTAGCCGACAAACATGTGGCCGGGTATCTGCACGAGAACGGGGGTGATGTTGATGGCGCGCAGGAGGGAGGCGAAGAGCACACTGCCGTCCACACAGTTGATTTGTGACGAGCCGAGGGCATCCTCAAAGGTGCGCACGCGCTGGGCGTAGACCACATTGCTCGACAGACTCGAATAGCTCACGGAACTGTAGCGGAACTTGCGTTTCTGGAGCACGTTCCACAGGGCGTAGACCTGCTGGTTCACGGAGGCTTCCGTGCCCACCTGGTAGCCCTGGAAGCGCTTGACGATGCGGGTGTTGAGGGCTTCGCGGAGCACTTTGTCGATGAGAGGGTGTTCTTCGTTGACGTAGGCTGCATAGAACAGTCGGGTGCTGACGAAGGTGGTCTTGCCGTTGGCGAGGGGCTTCACGTACCCGATGAGGCACTCATTGACGCTGCGCACGCTGAACGTGCGGTTGCGCTGGCCCCAGTCCTTGCCCATGACTTCCACCTGCGCCACCACGTTGATGGGCTCGGCCTGCTGGTTGGTGCGGAGGGCTTCGTAGCGCCAGAGGATTTCGGGGTAGATGATGTACTCCACGTCTTTCTCAGGCAACACGAAGGTGGAAACGGAGCGGGCGTAGAAGGGAGTTTCGGCCAGCTCGATGCGCACGATGGCTCCCTCCTTGGGCGAGGTGAGACGGATGGCCACGCACGACTTGGCATTGCCAAGACACTTGCCTTCCATGGGCTGCACAATCTGGGCGTCGGTGGTGGCCAGGGAGAGGATGGCCGAAGGGAAGAGATTGCCGCCCAAGGGGTCCACAATCTCGAAATCGTCCACAAAGGGCCTGCGCACCACCACGAAGATGGTGACTGCACTGACCAGCATCACCATTGCACTGACCACGAAAGCCAGGCGCCACACGAAACGGCGGCGTTCCATCCGGACAAGGCGGGAGAACATGGGCTTAGAAGTTTGCGAGGGTATAGAGATAGAGAACTGCGGCAGGAATGGCAAGGAGGGAGGAGTCGAAACGGTCGAGCATGCCGCCGTGGCCGGGGAGGATGTGGCCGCTGTCCTTGATGCCGAGCTGGCGCTTCAGGAGGCTTTCGACCAAATCGCCCCACGTGCCGAACACGCAGACGGTCAGGCCGAGGCCGAGCCAGCCGGGAAGGGTGAGCTTGTCGGGGAAGAGGCAGGCGAGCAACGCGCCGACAGCCAGACAGAGCAATCCGCCACCGATGCTGCCCACCCACGACTTGTTGGGCGAGATACGCTCGAAGAGTTTGGCGGGGAAACGGCGGTGGAGCAGGGAGCCGCACACGTAAGCGCCGGTGTCGCTGGTCCAGAGGAAGAGGAATACGCTCAGGGGGTAGATGGGCTCATACTTCACTTGGCCGCTGAAGGGGTCGAGCTGGAAGGCGAGCACGCTAAGCAGGGAGAAGCCGAGGGCCACGTAGACTTGCGAGGCGAAGGCATAGGCCCAATTTTTCAAGGGGTCGGGCTTCTTCAGGTAGAGCTCGCTCACGAGCAGATAGACTACGGACACGAGGTAGGGCACAAAGGCGCGCGAGGGCACGTAGTCGGCACAGAAACCGGCAAAGGCAAAGAAGAGATAGACAGCGGCAACCGTGTTGATCAACCGATTGACCGATGCGCCCGCATGGCGGTTCACAATGCCCGAGAACTCCCACACGGTGAGTCCCGTGATGAGGGCGAAAAGCAACACGAAGGTGAGGGAACCGTAGAGGATGCCTCCGACCAACACGGCCACGAACACGGCCCCCGTGAGGGCACGCAAGACGAGATTGTTCATACTTCTGGGTGATTGGGGATAAACTTTTGCTGCACACCGCGGGGCCGGGCGGCTGCGGAGGCAGGCGGTGGGTTGCTGAGAAAGAGAATAGCCGGACCGAGGCGAACACTCCTATTATATATATAGGCAGCCATTCGCTCCAGTCCGGCCTCGTGTCAAGCGGGATCTTGGCCTTCTCCGGCCTCAGCTGCGGGAGAATCGGCAGCAGGCTGCTTTTCGGCCTCGGCGGTCTGGGCCTCGGCCTGGGCGGCCTGTGCCTCGAGTTTGCGGGTGCGCGCTTCGGCCATCTTCACGGCCTCCTCTTCCATGAGCACGTCGGTACGGCTCTTCCAGGGGCGCGGGCCAAAGATGCGTTCCACGTCTTCGGCCATGATCACTTCGCGTTCCACGAGGAGGTCGGCGAGGGCGTTGTGCTTGGCGGCATTTTCGGTAAGAATTTGCTTGGCGCGGGCATACTGCTCGGCCACCATGCGCTTCACCTCTTCGTCGATGAGTTCGGCAGTCTTTTCCGAGTAGGGCTTCGTGAAGCCGTAATCGCCCTGGGCACTGTAGTAGCAGAGGTTGCTCAGACTCTCGCTCATGCCGAGGTAGGCCACCATGCCGTAGATGCGTTTCGTGACACGCTCGAGGTCGTTGAACGCACCGCTCGAGACATGGCCGAGGAACACATCCTCGGCGGCACGACCACCGAGCAGCGAACAGATTTCGTCGAGCATCTGCTCCTTTGTGGTGATGGTGCGCTCTTCGGGCAGATACCACGCGGCACCGAGCGCCTGGCCACGGGGCACGATGGTCACCTTGACCAGCGGGTCCGCATACTGGAGCAGCCAGGAGAGGGAGGCGTGGCCAGCTTCGTGGACGGCGACGGCGCGCTTTTCGTCCTCGGTCATGACCTTCGTTGTCTTCTCCAGACCGCCGATGATGCGGTCCACGGCATCGAGAAAATCCTGCTTGCCCACCTCCTTGCTGCCGTGGCGTGCCGCAATGAGGGCCGCTTCGTTGCAGACGTTAGCGATGTCGGCGCCCGAGAAGCCGGGAGTTTGGCGGGCCAGGAGGTCAATGTCGAGATTGGGGTCTACCTTGAGCGGGGCCAGGTGAACCTTGAAAATGGCCACACGTTCGGAGAGTTCGGGCAGGTCCACGTGGATTTGTCGGTCGAAGCGGCCTGCACGGAGCAGGGCGGGATCGAGGATTTCCACGCGGTTCGTGGCGGCGAGCACAATCACGCCGGTGTTCGTGCCGAAGCCGTCCATCTCGGTGAGCAACTGGTTGAGCGTGTTCTCGCGCTCGTCGTTGCCGCCCATGGTGGCATTCTTGCCGCGGGCACGGCCGATGGCGTCCACCTCATCAATGAAGACGATGCAGGGGGCTTTCTCCTTGGCCTGCTGGAAAAGGTCGCGCACACGGCTGGCACCGACGCCGACAAACATTTCCACAAAATCGGAACCCGCCATGGAGAAGAAGGGCACGTCGGCCTCGCCTGCCACGGCCTTGGCCAGGAGGGTTTTGCCCGTACCCGGAGGTCCCACGAGCAAGGCTCCCTTGGGGATTTTGCCGCCCAGTTCGGTGTACTTCTTCGGGTTTTTCAAGAAATCGACGATTTCCTGCACTTCCTGCTTGGCACCTTCCTGTCCGGCCACGTCCTTGAAGGTGATGTGGGTCGTGTTTTTCCCGTTTTTCTCGAAGAGGCGGGCCTTGCTCTTGCCTATGCTGAAGATGCCGCCCCCGCCGCCGCCCGTTCCCATGCGGCGGAACATGGCATACCAGAGGATGACGAGGAGAATGATGGGGAGGATGGAGCCGAGGAGCTGCAGGAAGAAATTGCTGCTTTCCTCATAGCGCACAGCGCCCTTGTAGTTGGTGTCGAGGAATTGGGTGACATTGTCGACGTTGGGGTATTTGGCGGTCACCGTGGGTGCTGTGCCCACCTGGTCGCTGCCTGCCTTGAAGAGCTCGCGGATGTGTTCGGGGCGCACCACGAGGCGCACCTCGCCGTCTGTCTTGTTGACCACCACCTCACGGGCATAGCCCTTCTGCACGTAGGCCCTGAACGAGGTGTAGTCCACCTCCATGTTCTTGCCACCTGCACTTTCGCCATTGCCCGTGTAGAGCATGAAAGCCAAACCGGCTATGATGGCAAAGTAGAGCCAAGTAAGATTGAAACCGGGTTTCTTCCCATCGGGCTGCTTGGGCTGCGGCTTGGGGTTGGGTTGTTGTGACATATTGAAAAATGAGATTTGAGAGTGTGACGCTCTGGGACAAGGCAAATAGCGTGCCCCGCGCAGGTGTCACTGGTGAGATTTAGTCAATATCAGCAAATTGCTGGAGTTCGGCGTCGTCCCAGAGGTTTTCGAGGTCGTAGTGTTCGCGGGCCTCGGGCAGAAGCACGTGGACCATGACCGTGCCGTAGTCGAGGGCAATCCATTCGGCATTTTGGCGGCCGCAGATAGCGGCGGGCTTCTCCCCTGCATGGATGCGGGCAAACTCTTCCACCGAGTCGCAGATGGCATCGACCTGCTGCGGCGAACCGCCCGTGCATATCACAAAATAGGCGCAGGGTGCCGTATCGATATGTTGCAGGTTTACCGTTACGACGCTGCGTCCCTTCTTTTCGTGAATGCCTTCGATGATTGTATCTACCAGTTGTTGCGTTGTAGCCATTTGAAGTTGTTGTATATTATAATTAGGAGTGAGTGTCTTGTAATTTGAGGCGGCAAAGTTAGTGAGAAATGGGAGCAATGCAAAAGAAAAGCCGCAAGGAGTTGTGCAGAAAGGCAAGGAATAAACAACTATTAGGAAGAATGCCCCGACATTTTAAGGAAATGTCACTACATTTGCCGCGTTTCATCCCCCTTCCCATGAAGAAATTTCTCAAACCTTTAGGTTTCGTGCTCACAGTGCACGCCGCGGCCCTCGGAGTCATGTCCCTCTACCGTCTCGTCTTCTTCTGCTCCGTGCAGGGGCAGCTCCCGGGCGAAGTGAGTGCCCGCTGGGACTGGATAGCGCGGGCCTTCGCCAACGGCGTGTGGTTCGACAATGTCATTGCCTGCTACCTCACTGCCCTGCCCCTCCTCACTGCGGTCGTGGCCCTGGTGGCGGGACTGTGGCGTCCCGTTCTGTACAAGGTATATGCCTGGTGGTACGGCCTGCTCTACGCCCTGGTGTTCATGGGCTGCGCGGCCAACGTGCCCTACTTCGGCTACTTCATCCGGCTGCTCAACGGGTCGATATGGAACTGGGCGGAGTATGGCACACAAACCTTCGGCATGATTTTCGGGGAGGCTTCGTGGTGGGGCTACATCGCCCTCTACTTCCTCTCGGCGGCCGGGTTCGGCTGCTTCCTCGGCTGGCTGTGCCGCCGCTTCGCGGAGCGCCACAAGGCGAAGGCCTTGCGGCCCCTGACGAGCGAACGCTGCGGCGCCCTCGTTGTGGGCGCGGTGCTCATCGGCGGATGCCTGCTGGGCATCCGCGGCCGCTTGGGCTACAACCCCATCAAGGTGAGCGCGGCCTACTTCTGCGAAAGTCCCGTGCTGAACAATCTCGGCGTAAACCCCGTGTTCAACCTGCTCTACAGCTCGCTGGATGCCCTGCGCCCCGAAAACCAAAGGCTCCACCTCATGCCCGACGACGAGGCGCTGCGGGCCACGCAGCAATACCTGGGCCGCACGGGACTGCCCGGCATCTCGCCCATCGCCCGCAAAGTGCAGGCTGAAGGGGAATGCACACGGGAGAATGTAGTCGTCGTGTTGATGGAGTCGATGTCGGCCAAGCTCTTGGGCTGCTACGGAAACACGCGAGGGCTTACCCCCTGCCTCGACTCGCTCAGCCAGCAGGCCCTCGTGTTCGACAATTTCTATTCCGCAGGCATCCACACGAACCACGGCATCTACGCCACGCTCTACGGCTTCCCCGCCATCATGTTCCGCAACGCCATGAAGGGCAGCATCATCCCGCGCTACTCGGGCCTCCCCACGGTGTTGCAACGCGAAGGCTACGAAACGCTCTTCTTCATGACCCATGAGAGCCAATACGACAACATGAACGCTTTCCTGCGCACCAATGGCTTCGGTCAGATCCATGCGCAGGAGAACTATCCCAAGGAGAAGGTGGTGAACCACTTCGGTGTGGCCGACGATTTTCTCTTTTCCTACGCCCTGCCCCAGCTCTCCGCCGCAGCGGCCAAGGGAAACCCTTTCTTCGCCACGCTCCTCACCATCAGCAACCACCCGCCCTACATCATCCCCGAGGCTTTCCGCAACCCTGCCCTGAGCGAGGAGGAACAGATTGTGCGCTATGCCGACCACTGCATCGGCGCGTTCATGGCGGCGGCGGCCCGCGAGCCCTGGTTTGCGAATACGGTCTTCGTGTTCCTCGGCGACCACGGCAAACTCGTGGGCCAGGCCGACTGCGAACTCCCCGAAAGTTACAACCACATCCCCCTGCTCGTCTACTCGCCGCGCCTCTCGCCCCGCCACGTGGGCCAGTTTGCCGTGCAGGAAGACGTGGGCCCCACGCTCCTCGGCCTCTTGGGCGTGAGCTACGTGCAGAACAACTTCGGCGTGGACTTGCTCCGCGAACAACGCCCAGCGGCCTTCTACACGGCCGACAAGACCATCGCGACCCGCGATTCGCTCCACCTCTATGTCTTCAACGACGAGACGAAGCAGGAATTTGCCTACCGCCTCGCTCCCGGGGCCTCGCCGCAACCGCTTTCGGGCCCCCTCTCCCCGGCCCTGCAGCAGCTGAAGCGCTATACCTTCTCCCAACTCCAGGCGGCGGAATATCTCGTGGGCAAGGAGTGGACTACAGACGCGGCTTCGAAACCCCAAAAGTGACCATTTTTTGGCCCTCTCCCTGCTGCAGAATACCCTGTTTGAAGGAAAAATGGGGCAAATCTTGAAAAAAATCGGCTGAAAAGTTTGCTCAGAAAAACAAAAGCCCTACTTTTGCAGCCGTATTCGCGAAGCGGCGCTTCCGAAGGCCCATTTGTTTGGGGTATGGTGTAATGGTAACACTGCAGATTCTGGTCCTGCCTTTCCTGGTTCGAGTCCGGGTACCCCAACCAAAAAATCTCAATTTCCCAAGCCTTTTGTTTGGACAACAGAAAGGCAAATGTTTGGGGTATGGTGTAATGGTAACACTGCAGATTCTGGTCCTGCCTTTCCTGG